>CALMKX010000231.1 GCA_937867335.1 uncultured Acidobacteriota bacterium | reverse complement strand
GGGACTCGCGCAGCAGCCCGGCACCGCCGGTCGCGTCTTCAAGGGGATCTCCCGCCGAGGCCTGAACATCGAGCTGATTTCGACCTCGCTCTCTTCGGTGCTCTGCATGATCGAGCGCTCCTGGACCGAAGAAGCGGTGGCGGGATTGCGGGAGGAGTTTGATCTCCCCGCCTGAGTACGCCGCCGGGAGGCGGCACCCGAAGTGAGGCTCGGGCAGGCGCTACTCCTGGTCCTGCTCTGGACGACGCGCGCCGCGGCGCAGACGCCGACGGCGGAGGTGGCGGGCACCGTGATCGACGCCGACTCGGGTCGACCGGTGTCGGGTGTGCTCGTGACCCTCCCCGAGCTGGAGCGCGGCGCGATCACGGACGCGCTCGGTCACTACGCGTTGGGCGGCGTCCCGACCGGACCGCGGCACCTGGTGGCACAGTCGATCGGCTACGAGCCCTGTCGGCTGCACGCGCTGGTGCCGCGCACCGGCAGGCTGGTGATCGACATCAGCCTCGCGCCCAGGCCGATTCCACTCGCGCCGCTCACGGTGCACGCGCCGATCGAGCTGCCCACCGCCGGCCGCGTGCACCTCTCCGACCGCGAGGCGTCGATCGCCGCGATCGAAGCACACCCACTGATGAACGAGCCGGATGTCTTCGGTGGACTGGCCGCGGGCGAGGCCTCGCTGACGCAGGAGTCGCCCGCCGGCCTCTTCCTGCGCGGGGGTGCCGCGGATCAAACCGCGTATGTGCTCGACGGCATTCCGATCCTCTCCCCCTTTCACGCGGGAGGGATGGGAAGCGCGTGGAATCCGGATGCGGTTTCACGCCTCCGTTTGCGCGAGGAGGGATGCGGCTTGGACGCGCCGCTGTCGTTGGCGGGCGCGGTGGAGGGACACACGCGGAGCCTGCCGGGAAGCTTCGGAGCGCGCGGCGGCGCGAGCACTACGCAAGCGCGGATTACCGCCGACCTTCCGACCGCGCGTGAGCAGACATCGCTGCTGGTGAGCGCGCGCTGGGGGCTCCCCGACTTGCTACCGGGCGCGCAGCAGTCGACCTACCTTCGTGGGCAGACCGGCGACCGACTGTTCACCCTCGATCTTCCGCTCGCGCAGGGAGAGCTGCACCTCCTGGGCTACGGCAGCGACAACGAACTCCGCAGCGTCGCCGGCGTGCCGCGCCCCGAGATCTTCTCCGGACGATCGCCGCGCAACCACTTCGAGTGGGAGAGCAGCTCGCTCGGCGCCAGCTGGGCGCGTCGCATCGGCGCTCGCGAGCTTCGCGTGATCGGATGGTCGGCGCTCGCCCAGGCGGGATCGAGCTGGATCGGCGACACGGGAGACCTCGACCTTGGCTCGGAGCGCCGCGAACTCGGACTGCTGGCGTCGATGAAGAGCAGCAACGAGCGCGGCGGATCGGAGCTGGCATTGCGCGCCGAGATGCTCCGCACCGGCTATCACACCGACGGCGATTCGCTCGGGGCCTTCCGCGCGCGGGGGCGGCTGCCGCTGCTCTCCGCCTACGCCGCGCGCAAAGCGTCGCTCTCCCCTTCGCTCTCGTTCGAGTCCGGGTCGGCGCCGCGGACCAGCTCGGCCGGGCCGCTCGTGGGGGGCGGGGAGGCTGCCGCGACGGGCGGCCCGAACAGGAAGACCGGCAGCAGGAGGCGCCACGAGGTGGCGAGCAACCGGTCGAGGGAAACGGCGGAACGCATGATCTACCTCCTGGAGGGTCTGGAGTGGAGTCCGGGGGCCTCGCCGCGGCCTCGGTCGGCCAGGGCGAGGCCCCCGATTTCAGGTGACGGTGGGCGCGTTCTACTCGAGCGCGAGGGAGGTGCACATCGAGAGGTCGGCCGGCGGGCAGCTCTCCGGCGGCAGGATCGGCTCGGTGCGCACGCGGTAGCTGCCGGAGGTGATCTGGGGCAGGAGGATGCCGCAGGCCGTGTCGTGGCAGGTGTCCGTGTAGTCGCAGCGATACACGCACACGTAGTTCGGCTTCTGGCGCACGAAGGTGATGGCGTTGAGCTGGCGGCTGCAGTCGTCGAAGGACGGCGTGCAGCCCGGGTCCGGATCGCAGATCGCCGGCGGCGGCGGGCAGCTTCGCAGCTGGGCCGCGGAGAGGCCTTGATCGATCGCGGTCAGGGCGGCCGTCTCGGCGGCGAAGGCCGGCGCACCGGCCAGCAGGGAGCCGAGCAGCAGGGCAGCGGGGAGGATTCTCATCGACGGTCTCCTTGGTCGTGGGAGGGCGCCGGTCGGAATGGCCAGCGCCTCTGCCAGGCAGTATCGAGCGGGCGGGGAGACCCGTCATCCGACCCGCGGTGGGGCCGGGGATGCAACTTTGGTTAGAGGCCAGGGCGCTACGAGGAGCCCGGGCGCACCAGGCCCCGGCGCAGCGCTGCCACCGCGGCCTCGGTGCGATCGCCCACGCCGAGCTTCGCGAGCAGGTGGTTGACGTGGCTCTTCACCGTGCCCTCGGTGATGCCGAGCGCCGCGCCGATCTGCTTGTTGGCCTCGCCGCGGACGATCCGCTCGAGGATCTCGAGCTCGCGGCCCGTGAGCTCGCCGGCGTCCAGGCGGGCGGCCAGCCTCTCGGCCACCGCCGGGGGGATGCGCCGCAGCCCGGCGGCTACCGCCCGCACGGCGGCGATCAGCTCCGGCTCGGGCGTGTCCTTGAGCAGGTAGGAGCGAGCTCCGGCCTTGAGCGCGCGATAGATGTCCTCGTCGCCGTCGAAGCTCGACAGCACCACGATCTTCGCCTGCGGGTCGAGCCGCCGGATGCGTTCCGTGGCCTCGAGCCCGGAAAGGCGGGGCATGCGCAGGTCGAGCACGCAGACGTCCGGTGCCAGGCGGGCGAAGAGCTCCACGGCCTCGACGCCGTCCGCGGCCTCAGCCACCACGGAGAACTCCGCCGGCTGGTCGAGGATGGCGACGAGACCGGAGCGCACCACCGGGTGGTCGTCCGCCACCAGGATGCGGGTCAAGGGGGCCATCATCGCCGGCTCCAGAGGCGGGGGCGCGCCAGGGTGATCTCGACCCGCGTTCCGGCCCCCGTGTGCGAGTCGATCGCCACCTCGGCGCCGATCGCGGCCGCCCGCTCGCGCATGCCGAGGAGGCCGTAATGGCCGTTCTCGCCCGCCTGGGCCGGCTCGAAGCCCAGCCCGTCATCCTCCACCGCGAGGCGCAAGCGCTGGTCGCCGTTGCCCAGCACCAGTCGGATCCGCCCCGCCGCCGCATGCCGCACGGCGTTGACCAGGGCTTCGTGGGCGATCGCGAGCAGGTTCTCCTCCACCTCCGGGGCGAGCGAAGGCGCCTGGGTCGCCACCTCGAGCACCACCTCGGCCGAGGTGGTCCGGCGGGCCTCCTCGGCCAGCTTCTCCAGGCTCTGGTGCAGGCCGGCTTGGCGCTCGAGCGGCTGGCGAAGCGAAGCCACCGAACGGCGGGCCGCCGCGAGGCTCGCCTCCACCAGGCCGCGGCAGGAGTCCAGCGCCGAGGCCAAGCTCGGCGCTCCGCGGCCCGATTCCGCTTGAGTTCGGCGCAGATGGAGCAGGGCGGCCGTGAGGTCCTGCGCCAGGGTGTCGTGGAGCTCTCGAGCGATGCGCGTACGCTCGGCGAGCACCGCCTCGTAGCGGGCGGTCAAGGCGGCCAGGCGCAGCCGGTAGAAGCCGAGTCCGGCAAGCAGCACGGAAAGAGCGGCCAGGCCGAGGAACCACGGGGTCTGGTAGAACCGCGGCCTCAGCCGGAAGCGCAACAGCTCACCGGGTGGCGGCAACGGCCCGCCTTCGGTCGCGGCGGCGAGGGCCAGGCGGTAGAAGCCGGGCCCGAGGTTGGTGTAGGTCACGGAGCGGGCGTGGCCGAGGTCGACCGGCGCGGGATCGAAGCCCTCGAGCTGGCCGGCGAAATGGGCCTGCTCCGGCGAGCGGAAGGCGAGGGCCGCGTAGCGCACTTCGAGGCGGCGAAGCCCTGCCGGGAGCGTGAGAGCCTGGCCACCGGCCGCGTGCTCGAGGGCCTGGCCATCGGCCAGAACCTCTTCGATCACCACCGGAGGCGCCTCGCTCGGGGCGGCGAGCGCCGCCGGATCCACCACCGCCACGCCGCCGGCCCCGAAGCCCTTCACGAACTCCGTGTACCCGTCCGTGATCTTCCGCGTCAACTTCTCCGCGCCGCTGCTCGCCGCGCCACTGAGCGGTGAACTGGAGGCCCCACCTCCGGTGGACGGCAGCGAGGGCATTTGCGGGACAGTCGATTTCGCTGCGCCAGCGGCGCTGGAAGCATCGGGTGCCCGCCCCAGGGCGCTAGCGGCCGCGGGTGTGGCCACCGACTGTAGGTCGCTCGCAGCCGCCTTGTCTCCGACTGAACTGCCGGACGATGCATCAGGAGCGTGGGAGCTGGGCGGGGCCGAGGGTTGCGCTTGATTGCCGGCTCCGTTTGAACTGCCAGTCGACTGATCGGGGTTGCGTGAACTTCCCCCTTGTCCCGGCTGCGATGGTGAGCCTTTGTCGCCCGCGGCGCTTCCGCCGCTTTCGGATTGATCTTCTTTTCCAGCGTGGCTTGTCGACTTGTCCGGTTTTCGGGAATCGCTACCGTCCGTCGATTGGCCCTTGCCGTCGCTGCCTGTACCGCTAGGGGCCAAAGGTGGCACGTTGTGCGATGCGCTGAAGAGGCTCAGTTCGTCTCCGACAATCCCATGGAGTTCCGTTGCGTAGGAATGGATCTGGCCGCGGTATTTGGCCAGGATCGGCGCCACGTTAACGATGCCTCCCGCGGGGGTCGCTCGAAGCGCTTCCTCGATTTCTCGATGTGCATCGTCATGGGCTGTCCGCATTTTCACCTTGGCGCTACCCACACTGTCGGCGATCCTGGCCGTGCCCGTACCCGCGGAGTCCAAGGCAGTCTGTAGCGCGTGATGCGCTTCATGCTCGGATTGGTAGTGGGCATAGGCGGCTTCCGCGCCGGCACCGTCGGTCCAGTCGGAACTAAACACCTTGTCGGTATTTGCCTTTGCCGCCGAGGCGGCGTCGGCGTGCCTTTCGGCGCGGCTCTTCAGGCCACCGGCAGTGTCTTTGAGAGCAGATTCCGATTCCGCCGGCCAGGCGTCGCCGAGAAGCGCCGCTGAGAACAATCCGTGAGGTCGTGGGACGTCGCCCATCCCAGGTGTCCATGTTGCCGCGTTGAATCCGT
>CALMKX010000230.1 GCA_937867335.1 uncultured Acidobacteriota bacterium | reverse complement strand
GGCGAGGCCCCCGTGCCCACCCTCGAGCTGCGGGCCGAGCTGCGCCGGGGTCATCGCCGGGAGGTCGTCGGGGTGGGCAGGGTGGCCGGTGGCGGCTGGGCGGACCTCGTGGCCGACCTCTCCCGCTATGCCGGAGAGGAGGTGGAGCTCAGCCTCGAGCCGGCCCTGATCGGCCTGCCCCCTCCCACGGCCCGGCTGGCCTGGAGCCCGCTCGGCCTCACGTCGAGCCCGAGCGGCCGTCCCTCCCGCCCGAACGTGCTGTTCATCCTGGTGGATACCCTGCGGGCCGATCACCTGACCCCCTACGGCTACTCCCGCGAGACCTCGCCGGAGATCGCCCGCCTGCTGGCCGCGCGCGGAGTGCTGGCGGAGAAGGCCTACTCCCAGGCGCCGTGGACCATCCCCTCGGTGATCTCCTTCATGACCGGCCGCTATCCGGGCGAGCTGCTTCAGGGGCCGATGGAGAGCTATTCGATGCCCGAGGGAGTCGAAACCCTGGCCGAGCGCTTCCAGGCCCTGGGCTACCGTACCGCCGCCTTCTTCGGCAACTACGTGCTGCGAGACCCGATCGGTATGGGCCGCGGCTTCGAGACCCGCTGGGTGCCCGCCGCCACGCCGGACTCGAACTACCTCCACGCCGACGCGGTGAACGGCCGAGCCCTGCCCTGGCTCGCGGCGCATCAGGAGGAGCCGTTCTTTCTCTACGTCCACTACATGGACCCGCACGACCCCTACGACAGCCCGGAGCTCAAGGATGGCCGCTCGCCGTTCTACCCGGACTACGACGGCCGCTTCCTGGGCACCTGGGTGCATGGGCTCTACACCGGCAACCTGAAGCTGGACGATCCGGTGAAGGACCTCGCCCAGCTGACGGCCCTCTACGACAGCGAAGTCCACACGGTGGACCGGGCGGTGGGCGAGCTCCTCGCTGCGCTCGAGCCGGAGGTGGCCGCGAATACCCTGATCGTGCTCACCGCCGACCACGGCGAGGAGCTCTTCGACCATGGCGGTTTCAAACACGGCCAGACGCTCTTCGAGGAGCAGATCCACGTGCCGCTGATCTTCCGCTGGGACGCCGGGCTGCCGGCGGGGAAGAGGCTGGGCGGCGACGTACAGCTGGTCGACCTGCTGCCCACGCTGGTGGCCGCCGCCGGTGGCCAAGGCCGGCCCGAATGGCGGGGTATCAACTTGCTGCCGGCCCTCGCCGGCCGCGAGGCTCTGCCGCGCCGGCCGGTCTTCGCCCAGCATCTCGCCACAGGCCCACTGCGCGCGGCGGTGATCCTCGGCGGCAAGAAACTCTTCTGGTTCAACCGGGCGGAACCCTTCGCGCCGATCAACTCCCTGGTGGAGCATCTCTGGAAGCTCGACCTCGAGCGGCTGCCCCGCCGGGCCCTCTACGACCTCGCGGCCGACCCGGGCGAGCGCCACAACCGCATCGAGGAGCCCGGGCCGGCGGCCGGAGCCCTGACCGAACTCCTGGACGGCTTTCTCGACGGGGCACTGCCAGGCCTCAAGGTGATGGCCTCGGGCCTCGCCCCGGGCGAGGTGCTCCAGGTGGCGCTGAGTTTCGATCGCCCCCCCGGGGAGCTTCATCCCTACTTCCTCTCGGAGCGAGACGGCTTTTCCCTCAGCGGCAAGGAGCTCCGGCTCACCTTGGTGGGCGAGCCCGCCGGCAGTGGGCAGGCGGAGAAGGGTGTTTGGCTTCCGGTGGAGGGGTTGGGGCTAGAATCCGTGACAGCCCGCAGAGGCGGTATCGAGCTTTCGGGTTCCGAGATCTTGCTCGGGGCCGGCCAGGCCTACGCCGGAAGCAAAGTCGAGTCGTCCGGGCTCGTCGCCGGCGCCCGGCCACTGCTGCCGCCGGGGCCGCGGCTGAGGATCTGGGCTCGCCCGGCAGGGGCTCGGGGAGCCGGTGCGGCAGAAGTCGACCAGGAGGTTCAGAAGGTCTTGAAGGCCCTGGGCTACGTCCAATGATCGCCAACCGACCTCCCGGCGAGACTCGCCGCGTGGCCTCCTCGCGGGCCCTCGTGCTGGCTCCCCATCCGGACGACGAAGTGCTCGGCTGTGGCGGGCTGGTTGCCGAGCTCGCCGCGGAAGGCACCCGGGTGGAGGTGCTGCTGCTCACCGATGGCGCGGCGGGCACGGCCCCGGGTGAGGATCCCGCCGCTTGTGCCGCCCGCCGCAAGGCCGAGGCCCTCGAGGCCGCCCGCGTGCTGGGCGCGACGGCCCTCGACTCGCTCGATCTGCCGGACGGCCGCCTGCGCTTCCATCTCGAGGAGGCGGCGCTCGGCATCACCCGCGCCTTGATCGCCCTCGCGCCAGACCTTGTGCTGCTGCCCTCGCCGCTCGAGGTGAGCGCGGACCACCAGGCCGCCTTCGCCGCCCTCCACCGCGTGCTCGCTCCGCTCCGGGAGGAAGACCTCGCCCTGCCGGACGCCCACCAGCGTTCCCTCGCCCAGGTGGTCGAGCGGCTGCAGGTGCTGCTCTACGAGGTGAACCGCCCGCTCTACCCCACGCTCCTGGTGGACGTCACCGCGCAGCTGCCGCGCCTGCGCCAGGCGATGGAGTGCCACCGAAGTCAGCTCCACCTCCACCCTTACCTGGAGGCGCGGCTGGGCCTCTGCCGCTGGCGGGCGCTCTCCTTGCCGCCCGAGGTGGAAGCCGCGGAGGCTTTCTGCGAGCTCTCCCCGGCAGATCTCGCCACCCGCAGCCTGGCCGCGCTGGTGAGCCATCTCGGCGGCCAGCCGGAGCGGCTGGAGCTCGCCGAGGGGCCTTTGCTCTCGGTAGTGGTGCGCACCCGGGATCGCCCCCAGCTGCTGGCCGAAGCGCTCGAGAGCCTGGCCGCCTCCCACTACCGGCGGCTCGAGGTGGTGCTGGTCAACGACGGCGGGGCCCCGCCCGAGCCCCCGGCGGACTTCCCCTTCCCACTCGAGCGGCTGGACTTGAGCCTCAACCGCGGCCGCGCCGGCGCGGCCCAGGCCGGGGTGGAGCGGGCGCGGGGAGACTACGTTTGCTTCCTCGACGACGATGACCTCGCCTATCCGGACCACTTCGCCACCCTCGCGAGCCTGGTCCAGGCGGCGGGGGTGCGGGTGGCCTACACGGACGCCGCGGTAGGGGTGTACCGGCTCGGGGAGCGGGGCTGGCAGGAAGTGGAGCGTCGCCTGCCCTACAGCCGGGACTTCGACGCCGAGCTGCTGCTGCTGGACAACTACATCCCGTTCAACACCCTCGCCGTCGAGCGGGACCTCTTCGCCGAGGTGGGGCCGTTCGACCCCGAGTTGCCGTTCTTCGAGGACTGGGACTTCCTGATCCGCCTGGCGGCCCGAGTGCCCTTCCACCACCTGCGCCGGGCCACCTGCGAGTACCGCCACTTCGTGGGTGCCGGGCACCATGTGCTGGGCGCCGCCCCGCGGGAGAGAGCCGACTTCCTGGCCATGAAAGCCCGCGTGCTCGACAAGCACCAGGCGCTGCTCACGCACGTGCGGGTGGCCCACGGGGTGGACCGCCTGCGAGCCGAGCTGGTGGCCCTCTCCGAAGCCCAGGCGCGGCGCATCCGCGAGGCCCGGGAGCTCGCGGTGAAAGAGGCTGGCCTGGTGCGCCAGCGCTTCGACTGGGAGGAGCGCTATCACCGCAGCCATGGCACCGCCGAAGCGCTGAATCAGGAGCTCGCTTCGCACCAGCAGGCCCTGGCAGAGCTTTCCGCCGAGGTGAGCCGGCTGCAGGGCGAGGAGGGCAAGCTCCGGAGCGACCTGATCACCCAGGTGGATCTGGTGGGCCGGCTCTACCAGGAGATGAGCCGCCTGCAGGGGGAAATCGCTCGTCTCGGCGGGCTGGTCCAGGCCATGGAAGGCACGCGGGCCTGGCGGCTCCACCAGTGGTGGCAGGGCAAGGCCCGGGGAAGCGGCAGGGAGTGAACAGGATCGCCGTCCTGTCGAGCGAGGCGCCCCGGCCGCGGATGGCCGGCATCGCCCTTCGCTACCTCGAGATCGCCCGCCGTCTGCCCAAGCTCGCCGGTGTGGAGACCGTGCTGGTGACCCCTGGCGACCCGGCCGAGGTGCCAGCCGGTCCCTTCGAGGTACGGCGATTCGTGCGCGGCGGCCTGGCGGGCCTGCTCGCCGATTGCCAGGGAGCCGTGGCCCAGGGCCAGCTCGCCAACGATCTGCTGCTCGAGTGCCCGGCCCTGCCCACGGCGATCGATCTCTACGACCCGTGGCTGGTGGAGAACCTGCACTATTTCCGCACTCTGGGCCTCGACCCCTACCGCAACGACCACGCCACCTGGGTGCTGCAGCTCTCGCGAGGGGATTTCTTCCTCTGCTCCTCTCCCGAGCAGCGGCTCTACTACCTGGGTTGGCTCACGGCCCTGGGCCGGGTGAACCCCGAGCGCGTGGAGCGCGATGCGGCCCTGACCGGGCTGATCGCCCCGGTGCCTTTCGGGGTGGATCTCGAGCTGCCGGCCTACCAGCCTCTGCTGCCACCGCGCCAGCCCGGCGAGCAGCGGCTGCTCTTCGGCGGCCTTTACGATTGGTATGATCCCTGGACCCTGCTGGCCGCCCTCGAGAAGCTGGGCGACCGACCCTGCCGCCTCTTGATCGTTCAGAACCCCAACCCAGAAGGCACGCCCCAGCGCCTGTTCGGCGAAGTGGAGGCCTGGGCGAAAAAGCGCGGCTGGTGGGGCAGCCGGATCGAGGCCATCCCGTGGGTGGCCGCCGAGCGCCGCTTCGACCTGCTGCGAGAGGTGGACCTGCTGGTGGCCACCCACCGCCCCTCGCTCGAGACCGATCTCGCCCTGCGCACTCGCTTTCTCGACGCTCTCGCGGCCGGCTGCGCGGTGCTCTCGAGCTCGGGAGGCACCGTGGCCCGCCAGCTGGCGGAGGCCGGGGCGGGCTGGGTGGTGCCGCCGGGCGAGCCCCATGCCCTGGCCGCCGCCCTCGAAGTGGCCCTGGACTCTCCCGCCGAGCGCCACAAGCGGGCCGAAACCGGCCGCCTCCTGGTGGAGCGCTACCGCTGGGAGTCGGTGCTCGCGCCGCTAGTGGCCTTCTGCCGAGACCCCAAGCCAGACCCGGACAAGGAGCGCTTCGCCTTCCTCCCGCAAACCGTGGCGCCGGCGGACCCGCCGGGATTCCGCCTGCGCCGGCGGCTCTCGAGGCTCTTCGGAGGCCGACGCTGATGGCCAAGCTCTCGCGGGTCTCGGTGGCGGTCTTGTCCTGGAACGGCCGCCACCACCTGGAGACCTGCCTCGAAGCCCTCGAGAGCCAAGAGGACCCCGGCCTGCCCTGGGAGATCCTGGTGCTCGACAACGGCTCGAGCGACGGCACGGCGGCCTGGTTGCGCAGCCGCCATCCCTCGGTGCGGCTGATCGAAAGCCCGGTCAACCTGGGCTTCTGCGCCGGCAACAACCGCCTGGTGGCCGAGGCCCGGGGCGACGCCGTGGCGCTGCTGAACAACGACACCCGGCCGCGCCCCGGCTGGCTCGCCGAGCTGGTGCGGGCTCTGGCCGAGGCACCGCCGGAGGTCGCGGTCGCCTCCGGGCTGATCGTCGATTGGGCGGAGGAGCGGCTGGACTTCGCCCGCGGCGCCATGACCTTCGACGGCCACGCCTTCCAGCTCGACTTCCGCCGCCCCCTCGGTGACGTCGAGCTGCCGGCCGAGGGCGAGGACTTGCCCTTCGGCTGCGGCGGCAACCTCTTGATCCGCCGCGAGTCCTTTCTCGCTGCCGGCGGCTTCGACGAGAGCTACTTCGCCTACCTCGAAGACGTGGACCTCGGCTGGCGGCTGCTTGCCGGCGGCGAGCGGGTGATCTTCGCGCCCAGGGCCGTGGTGGCCCACCGTTCGAGCGCTACGAGCGATCTGTTGGGCCTGTTCAACCGTGGCTTCCTCTTCGAGCGCAACGCCTTCCTCACCGCCTACAAGAACTACGACGAGGAGCTCTGGGGGCGGATGATGCCGGCCGTGATGCTGACTCTCGCCGCCCGCACCCAGGCCCTCCTGGAGCGCAACAACCCGGGTGGCGAGCTGCTGCGCATCGACCCTTACGCCGGCTGGATCGCCGACACCGCGCCCCGGGATCCGGGCGCTCCCGGCCCGGGCGCCGGCCCGGCGGGCCCGTTCCGGGTCCGCAACCGGGCACAATGGCCTGATGGCCACGGCGGAAACGGAACGTATCGTCCGGTTCGAGCTGCCCGACACCGGGGCGGACCCCGGCGACGACCCCACCTCCGGCCCCGACGGGGCGGACGAGGAGGGTCGGCCCACCGGCCTTGCCCAGCGCGGCGATCAGGCCACGCTGCTGCTGGTGCTCAATGGCTACCATGATCTGGTGGAGTTCACGCTGCCGGCGCATGGCGAGGCACCCTGCCACTGGCGGCGGCTGATCGACACCAATCTGCCGGACCTCGACGACGCGGCGACGTTCGACGCCGGCGACACCTATGGCATCACGGGCCGTTCACTGCTGCTTTTCGAGTGGCATTGAGCCTTCGTCGACCACCAGCGCGCAGAACGGCAGCGGATCCAGCAGCGCTGCGACCGGCAACCAGCGATCCTGGTCGGTGTTCGTGCTGGTGTGCGGGCCGCGCTCGATGCGCACGCGACACTGACTGATCGCGTCCACGCATTCATCGGCGGGCATGTCCTTCGGCAGCAGCACGCGCGTATCGCGCCAGGTTGCCTCACCCACGGGCACGCGCAGTTCGCCGCTGGTGAGCGTGGCGCCCCAGCGAGATATCACGACAATCAGCACGCGGCCAG
This sequence comes from uncultured Acidobacteriota bacterium, assembly GCA_937867335.1. Classification (GTDB taxonomy): domain Bacteria; phylum Acidobacteriota; class Thermoanaerobaculia; order Multivoradales; family SZUA-115; genus JAXLQX01. The sequence goes on along the minus strand of CALMKX010000230.1, from coordinate 5,111 downwards.
GAATACGCCGCGCGAAGGCGCAGAGATGTGCGGCCTTTTCACCTTCCACCTGCAGCGGCAGGTACTCGCCCTGGTCGAACAGCGCCGGGTGTAGACGCCGCAGCTCCAGCAGGCGCCAGGTGACGAACAGCTTCAGGTGACCACGGCGCCAGTCCACCATGCAGTCGCGCAGAAGATCGGCCGGCGCCTTCATTGCCAAAGCCGTGCGCATCTGCTCCAGCGCTGCCGCATGTGCCGCAAAGTCCGGCGTGCGACGGTTGTCCGGATCGACCAGCACCAGCGCCGGCAGTTCATTGCCTTGGTAGATGTCGGGCACACCGGGCACGGTGAGCTTCAGCACCAGCGTGGCCAGACTGTTGAACAGCCCGAAGTACAGCACGCGATCCAGCACCGGCTCGAAGTAGCGGCGGAAACCCCGCGCATCGTTGCCCGGCAGCAGCACACCCACATAGGCCCGCAGCACGCGCTCGTATTCGGCATCGGGCTCGAGCCAGGAAGTGGAAAGCTTGGCCTCGCGCGCCGACTTGATGGCGTAGTCTTCCATGCGGCTGCGCAGTTCGTCCTGCATACCGGCCTCGTTCTGCAGCGGCCAGATGCCCAGCAGCGATTGCAGCAGCAAGTATTCCTGCACGCCGCCCACCGGCGCGGCATTGCGGCGACGGCTCTTGAGACGGCGCCAGCGCGCGGCGCAGGCGGCCCACTCGTGTGCCACTTCGCTGAGCACGCACAGTCGCGCGCGGGGATCTTCGCCGCGCTTGGTGTCATGCGTGGAGGTGGCCAGGAGCCCATGCGGGGTGTCACGTGCACGCGCCTCGTTGGCGCGATGCAGCGCCTCGGTGGTGATGCCGCGACACAGCGGATCGCCGCCCACCTCGTTCATCGCGAGCAAGCAGGGATGGCGGTAGAAGGCCGTGTCCTCGATGCCCTTGGCCATCACCGGCGCGGTGACCTGCTGGAACTTCAGCACGAATTCGCAGGCCGCGCTGGCGCGGCCCGGGTCATCCGCCAGTGCGCCCAGCAGCACCGACTCCAGGAAATCCAGCGCGCGCGGCGCGGCGATCTTCTGCGCGCGCGCCGCGCCCACCGCGCGCCGGATGTACTGCGCATCGCGCGCATCCGGCCGGCCGTTGGTGACATAGGTGCGATACACGGGAAAGGTTGCGATGACCTCGACGATCGCCTGCCGCAAATCGAACAGCGTGAAATCCAGCGTATTGCGGTGCATCTGCGCCAGGCGATCGAGGCGCGCGGCCAGGCCGCTGATCTCGGCGGCCAGCGAGCTGCGCATCGCCAGCCGGCGGCATTCCAGGGCCACTTCGCCATAACTGGGAGCGTGGCCCGCGAATCGCTGCCAGGTGCGCTCCAGCATGTCAGCGCCCTCGGGCTTCATCAGCCAGGCAGCTGCCAGCGAGGCGAATTCATAGCCGGTGGTGCCCTCCACCGTCCAGTCGGCCGGTAGCTGCTCACCTGGACCGAGGATCTTTTCGGCGACTATCCACGCGCGGGATGCCGGAGCGGATTGCGCGAGCAGCCGCCGCAGGCGATGGAAATACTGCGCGGGATCATAGAGCCCGTCGGCGTGGTCCACCCGCAGGCCATCGATGGCGCCGGCCCGCCACAGTCTCGCCACCAGCGCATGTGTGTCCTCGAACACCTGCATGTCTTCGACGCGCAGTGCGGCCAGATCGTTGACGTCGAAGAAACGGCGATAGTTGATCTCCTCGCCGGACACGCGCCAGAACGCCAGCCGGTAGGGCTGCGCCGCCAGCAGCGTGGTCAGCAATTGCGCATTGGCCTCGTTGCCGATCCGATTGATGTCGTCGAGGGCAGCCTGGATGTGGTCTGCGCGGTCCTCCGGCACGCCACGCGCCGCCATGGCGTCGCGCAGCGGTGTGCAGGTGTCCGGATCAAGCGGAAACGCCAGACCTGCATAGTGCACCGAGAACTCGCCGGTGGCCGGGTCGAATGCCAGCGCCAGACGGCGCTGGTCGATGACTTCTCCCTGCGGGTCGGCCAGCACGGGCACCAGCAGACGGTTGCGCATCGCTGCGCGCGCCGGCGTCCAGTCGATGTCGAAGTAGGATGCGAAGCGGGATGCTCGGCCATGCCTCAGCACGTCCATCCACCACGGGTTCTCGCCCGTCATCACCGCCATGTGGTTGGGGACGATGTCGAGTACCAGGCCAATGTCGCGCTTGCGGCACTCTTCCGCAAGCGCCATGAACGCCCCCTCGCCGCCCAGCTCGGGGTTCAACTCGCCGTGGTTCGTGACGTCATAACCATGCTCGCTGCCGGTCCGCGCGCGGAACACCGGCGACAGATACAGGTGGCTGATGCCCAGCGTGTGCAGATAAGGCACCACGCTGCGCAGTGCATCGAAGCCGAATGCGGGTCCGAGCTGAACCCGATAAGTTGCCCGGGGCGTCACCGAATCGCGGGGCCTTTGGCGCGCTAGTGCGCGCCGAGGTGCCCGGCCATCTGCCGGTGCTCGCGCAGCTTGGGCAGCATGCGCTTCGCATAGGCGGCGAGGTCCGCATCTGCCAGCATGCTCGCCGACTGGAACAGCGCGATGTCCTCGTCATGATCCTGCACCATCAGCTTCGCATAGGCGGCATCGAAGTCCGCGCCGTTCTTCGTGCGCAGGTCATCGAGCGTCTTCTGGTGCTCGGCATTCAGGGATTTGACGGGCATGAGGCCTTTGGATGTGGCCAGTTTCGCCAGTTCATCGCCGGCCTGCGAATGGTCGGTCACCATCTTCTGGCCGAAGTCCTTCACGGCGGCGCTGCTGCCCTTCTGCGCGGCAACGCGACCCATCTCCACTTCGGCCAGTCCACCCTCCGAAGCCTTGGTGACGAACGCCGCGGGCGTGAGCGCTTCGGCGGCCACGGCCACGACCTGGGTCGATGCGCCAATGACCAAGGTTGCCAGCGCGGTGACTATGGGGCTGCTCATGGGGCTCTCCGGTGAAATGGGGACGTCGATGATGGCTGCCGGCGCTGCGGCGGCACAGCGGACGGTTCGGCGAGGTCTTGTAGGACTGTGCGCCATGCCGCACCTCCTGGGCGCCTATGTTCGCTGGGCTCGCGCGGCAGCAATGCTTCGCACATGAAGCTCATCCATCTCGCCCTGGGCGGTGCGCTGGTATTGCTGGGTGCGACACTCGACCGGCTTTATGAGCGGCGCTGCCAGCACCGCCAGGACGATCTGCTCGATGAATCGCTGGACGCCACGTATCCGGCCAGCGACCCCACGGCCACGCAGGATTTTTCAGCGCCCGAGGAACGCAGTGCGGGCGTGGTGCGTCCCACGCCGGGGCGGTTGCACTAGCCGGATGCGCGCTGCGCCGCGCGCGCCAGCCGCAGCCTCGGCAGACTGCCCGGATGCTCCTGCTGCAGGAAACGCAGCAGCCCCTCACGCACCTCGCAGCGCAGATCCCAGGCGGCGCCGGCATTGTCGGCGCTGACCAGGGCACGAATCTGCACGGTGTGTTCGCGTGCGTCGGTCACCTGCACCACATTCACCTTGCCGTTCCAGAACTTCGAGATCTTCAGCATGGCGGTGAGCTTCTGCCGCAGCGCCTGCAACGGAACGTCGTAATCGACGAACAGCTCGACCGTGCACAGCAATTCGGTGGAGGTGCGCGTCCAGTTCTGGAAGGGTTTCTCCAGGAAATAGGTGATGGGCACCACCAGCCGGCGCATGTCCCAGATGTTCAGCACCACATAGGTGAGCGTGATTTCCTCGATGCGGCCCCACTCGCCTTCCACGATCACGACGTCGTCGATGCGGATGGGCTGCGTCATCGCGATCTGGAAGCCCGCGAACAGTGTGCCGAGGCTGCGCTGCGCGGCGAAGCCCACGACGATGCCGGCGACGCCGGCCGAGGCCAGTATGGTGGCGCCCACCTGCCGCACCTGGTCGAACACCATCAGCATGGCGGCGAAGCCGAACAGCACGATGGCCGACACCGCCACCTTGCGCAGCACGGTCACCTGCGTGTACACGGCGCGCGCCTCGCGGTTGTCGGGCACGTCGATGCGATAACGCTCCAGCAGCAGGTCGCAGGCCGCATCCACCAGCCGGTAGAGCACGAAGGCCAGGCTTCCCACCAGCAGCATGCTGACGCCGTTGCGGAACAGCGTCTGGAAGCGCTCGGGCACGTCGAGCGTGGTGGAACCGAGGATCACGGCCAGCAGCGGCAGCAGCAGGCGGATGGCGGTGCCGACAATCGGCAGGAAGAAGTCGTCGCTGCGCGTATGCGACTGCTTCGCGATGGCCACCAGCCGCTGTTCGATGGCGCGACCAATGCGCAGCAGCAGCCACACCAGCGCCAGCAGCGTGCCGATGCCGCGCAGCGCGCCCAGCAGCGGCACCGCGTAGCGGTTCACTTGTGGTTCGTTGATGTCGACGACTGCCAGCGACAATGCGTAGTGCAGGCCATACAGCCACAGCAGCAGCGCCAGTGGCGGCACCAGACCCAGGAGCGTCGTGGGCAGCCAGGCGCGCGCCGCCGATTGCTCGGCACCGGCACCCGCGGCCTTCGATGCCGCCTGTCGCGCTGCGGCGCGCCGGCGCAAATACCAGTGCAGGCCGATATGCGCCAGCGCCACCATCAGCAGCACCAGCGCGCCTGCCCACACCGTGCCTGCACGAATCTGCAGCATCTGTACCTCCAGCGGTGGATGGATCAATTAGTACAAGTCGTTCGACTGCGGCGGGTCAACCGCGGCATGGCGTCGGACAATGCTTACGCGCCAATGCGCCGGGCGTGGGCGACCATCTGCGGCGACGCTTCCCTATGCTTCAGTTCAGATGACTACGCTTGGCGCCGCGTTGCGCGGCACGCACTGTGACTTCCGTGTCTGGGCGCCGGCCACGCCCACGCTGCTGGTGGAGCTGCACACCCCTGCAGGCGTGCGCCGGCATGCGATGCAGCGCCTGGCCGATGGATTCCACCAGCTCGCCCTGGCGGATGTGAGTGCGGGCGACCGCTACTGGTACGTGATCGACGAGCGGCTGCCGGACCCCTGCAGCCGTTACCAACCGGAAGGACCGCATGGGCCCTCTGCGGTGGTCGACACCGGCTTTGCATGGAGCGATTCAGCGTGGCA
>CALMKX010000229.1 GCA_937867335.1 uncultured Acidobacteriota bacterium | reverse complement strand
GGGCCGTGTCCGACGCCGAGCCGACGGTGCTGCGGGACTTTCAGCGGGCTTTCTCCGCCGCGACGCCGGAATGAGGCCTGCCGGGCGGCGCCCCGCTAGCCCGGCACCTGCTGGAAGCGCACGGCTCGCCCGAGGAACTGCGCCGCCAGCGGCGTCAGGCTGCCGAGCGCGAGAGCTGGCCGGTCCGCGCAGCACAGCTCTCACAGCTACTGGAAGGTGGCGGCTGAAGGACATCCGCTGCGCAATTCCTCCCCGCTCGGTGACAATGGAACCATGGTCTTTCTCATCGGCGGCCGCGGACTGGTGGGTAGCGCGTTTGCGCGCCAATGCGAGGCGCAGGGGCTTCCGGTCGACGCCGTGCTGCAGGAAGCAGGACCCGGCCAATACGAGATCAACCTGAAGCACAAAAAGGATGTGACCGAGGCCGCCCTAGACGCGCTGCTTCTGAAGCGCGCCGTCAAGGCCGCCGCGCGCGCCCACAACATGGAAGCCACCTTCATGGCCAAGCCCCACCACGACTGGTCGGGCTCCGGTATGCACATTCACGTCAGCCTCGTGGATGAGAAAGGGGACAATCTCTTTTCCGGCGATCCGATTTCGCCCCTCTTCCGCAACGCGCTCGGTGGCCTCCGCGAGACGATGCCTCACTTCATGGCGATCTGGGCCCAGTCGGCGAACGCCTACCGCCGCTACCAGCCGCGCTCTTACGTACCGATGGCCGCGCACTGGGGCTACAACAACCGCACCGTGTCGCTCCGCGTCTTGAACACCTCTCCCGCCGCCACCCGCGTCGAGCACCGCATCGCGGGCGCCGATGCCAACCCCTATCTCGTGCTCGCCTCGGTGCTGGCCGGCATCCGCCACGGCATCGCCAAGGGCATGGATCCCGGCCCCGAGGTCACCGGCAACGCCGCCGAGAGCCCGTCGCTCGAATGCCCGACGCATTGGATCAACGCGCTCGCCCGCTTCGAGACCTCGGACGTCGTGCGTGAGGCGTTCGGCCCGGCGTTCCAGGACGTCTACTACAAGCTCAAGACCTCCGAGCGCGTCGCCTTCGAGCGCATCGTCACCTCGCTCGACCACCAGTGGTATGCCCGCGTGGCCTGAGGAAAGGACCGGTCCCCACCCCCTGTCAAGCCCACCCCCGCGAGGTGCCAGCCGATTCGCAGAGGTGAAAGGTTCTCGCTCGATTTTGCCTCTTACTAGGGCATGGCACGGCGACTCCGCTTCGTACCGCCAGGAACGCTCATGGAAGTCACCGTCCGCACCATGCAGGGCCGGTTCCTTCTCAGGCCCAGCCCTGCCATGAACGAGGCCATCGTTGGTGCACTGGGGCGGGCTCAGCGACTCTATGGCATGACCCTCCACGCCTGTGTCTTTCTCTCGAACCACTTCCACCTCCTCGTTTCGCCCGAGAGCCCTCAGCAGCTCGCCCGTTTCATGAATCATTTCAACTCCAGACTCGCCCGCGAGGCCTGCAGGCTTCATTCTTGGAAAGATCACGTCTGGGATCGACGCTATCAGGCGATTGCTGTGAGCGATGAAGAGGCGGCTCAAGTGGCGCGGCTGAGCTACTTGCTATCGCACGGCCCCAAGGAGGGTCTGGTGGCTCGTCCTCAAGCCTGGCCTGGAGTCCACTGCGCTCGGGCTCTCGTTGAGGGTTTTGGGCTCGAAGGCCGATGGATCAATCGAACGGCTCGCTACACCGACTCAAGGCGAAAGAACCCCGTCGACCAGAGTACTGCCGAAAACCGAGAAACGGTTATTTTCAGCCAACTCCCATGTTGGGCAGAGCTGTCCCCCTCTCACTACCGACTCAGAATCCAAGAGCTGATCAGTTCAATTGAGCGCACCCTGCAACCCAAGCCCGAGTCCTCATCGAACCTTCTCGGCGCCGAGAACGTCGTTTCGCAGCATCCTCATACTCAGTGCCCTCAAAGAGATCGGCGCCCAGCTCCTCTGATTCACGCCGCAACGAGAAGGGCGCGCCTGGCCTTTCATCGACTTTTCGTACAGTTCGTCACCGCGTTCCGACAGGCCGCGAGTCGACTCAGAGCAGGTGATCGGTCGGTCGAATTCCCTCGCTGGAGCTTTCCTCCTCCCTTGCCCAGCCCCTGACCCTCAGGCCCGGGCGCCGTCTCAAGGCCAGACAAGACACCGCAGCTCACTGTTCCTCCGACTTGTCCACCAACTGGCCGGGGCGCACTCCAGGCCTGTTCCGCGAGTCCCGGAAGCTCCTCCAGTAGCCGAGATTGCCCCGATCTTGGCAATCTCGCCCCGTGCAATCACGGTGGGAGCGGAGCCGCATCCTCACGTCGTTGCGCGCGGCGGGGTTCTCCGGCCGGCCGTCTCGACCCCAATCGTCGAATCGGCTGGCCCCTCGAGGGCGGTTTCGGCTAGCCTAGGCTCTTGGACGACCCCCGCGCTCCAACCGAGCCGCCAGGGCTTCCGTCCAACTTCCCCAAGGACCTCCTCCCATGACCGTCCGTACCTACGGCTCCTACCTCAAAATCGACGAGCTCCTCTCCCTCCAGCAACCTGTCTCCGAGGGCCCCGAGCACGACGAAATGCTGTTCATCGTCATCCATCAGGTCTACGAGCTCTGGTTCAAGCAGATGCTCTGGGAGGTCGACTGGCTCCGCACGGCTCTCATCCAGGGCGAGCTCGCCCGCTCCATGTCGGCCTTCAAGCGCATGCTCACCATCCTCAAGACCCTGGTGGCCCAGATCGACGTTCTCGAGACGATGACCCCGGTCGACTTCAATTCCTTCCGCGCCAGGCTGGACTCCGCCAGCGGCTTCCAGTCCGCCCAGTTTCGTGAGTTCGAGTTCGCCCTCGGCCACCGCCGCCGCGGCCCCCTCGCCCAGATGCCTCCTGGTAGCCCGGAGCTCGCCCGGCTCGAGCAACGCTTGACCGAGCCGAGCCTCTACGAGGCCTACCTCCGCTTTCTGGCGAGCCGCGGATACGCCATTCCCCGCGATCTCTTCGAGCGCGATCGCTCGCTGCCGATCCCTGAGGATGAACGCGTGCGGGCCCAGCTGGTCCTGGTCTATCGAGAGGATCCGGCGGTGCGCGAGCTCAGCGAGCGGCTAGTGGACCTCGACGAGGGCCTCCAAGAGTGGCGCTACCGGCACGTCAAGATGGTTCAGCGCACCATTGGCACCAAGCGGGGCACCGGCGGCTCGGCTGGAGCCGAATACCTCAAGACCACCCTGTTTCAACCGCTTTTTGCCGATCTCTGGGCGATTCGCTCCGAGCTTTGAGCCGGCGCCCGAAAGGACCTTCGCTACGAGCCATGGAGATTGCCGATCTCAGCCTGCCAGCGAACCCGCTCGCTGCCCACTACTCCTGCTTTCGGGTCGCCGAGCGCCTGCTGCTGACCGGCCACTCGCATCAGGCTTGGCCGGATTGTGCCCGCCGGGGGCTGCTCGAGGCCTTCGAGGACGCTTCGGCCCTGGTGGACGAGAAGTGGGGGCCGGCCTTCGCCAAGGCCGATCGTGTCGCTCGCGGCCTCGCTGAGCGTCTCTCAGACAGTTCCGGCAGCTATGCCCTGGCGGACAGCACCCACAGCTTGATCGTCAAGTGGCTCTCGGCCCTGCCCTGCCGCCAGCGCCGGCGGATCGTCACCACCGACGGTGAGTTCCACACGCTGCGCCGCCAGCTCGCTCGGCTCCAAGAGGAAGGCTTCGACATCGTGCGGGTGCCTTCGAGCCCCAGCGACGGCATCTCGGCGCGTCTGGCTGCTGCGGTCGACGATCGCACTCTTGCCGTGATGGTCTCTGCGGTGCTCTTTCGCACGGCGGAAATCGTCCCCGACCTCGGCCGCGTTCAAGCCGCGGCAGATCGGGTCGGCGCCGCCTACCTGGTCGACGCCTATCACGCCGTGAACGTCATCCCCTTTCCTCTGCGCGAACTGGGGCTCGAACGGGCCTTCGTGGTGGGTGGTGGCTACAAGTACCTCCAGCTCGGCGAAGGCAACGCCTTCTTGCGGGTGCCAGCCGATCAGCAGATGCGACCGGTGCTCACCGGCTGGTTCGCCGAGTTCTCGGCCCTGGCCAGCCACCACGACCCCGGTCGCGTGGCCTACGGCCCGGGTGCCAGCGCCTTCGCCGCGGCTACCTACGACCCCACCAGCCAGTACCGGGCCGCCGCGGTTCTCGACTTTCTCGATACCCAAGGCCTGGACGTCACTCTGCTGCGCGCTGTGAGCCAACATCAGGTCGGGCTTCTGAAGCGTCGTTTCGAAGGGCTGGACTTAGCGCCCGCCGTCATCACCCCTGCTAGCAAGGTGCCTTTGGAACGGCTGGCCGGTTTCCTGGCCCTGAGCTCCCCATGGGCCGGCGAGATCTCCCGCGCGCTGGCCGAGCGCGGAGTCGCCACCGACTACCGCGACACCACGCTCCGCCTGGGCCCCGCCCCTTACCTCTCGGATCGACAGCTCGAGGACGCCATGGGCCTTCTCGGGGAGGTGGTCCGCGGCCTCGAAAACTCGGGGTGATCGCCGAGACCCCGCGCCGACCAGCGCTGCGACTAGAATTCTGGCTGCTTTCCCTTACGGTGGATCGTCATGGCTGAACCCCGCTTCGAGATTCCAGAGCGCTTCAACCTCACCCAGTACTTGCTCGACCGGCGCCTGCAAGAAGGACGCGGAGACCACCTCGCTCTGCGGGTCGACCAGCCCGACGGCAGCACTCGCGGGTGGACCTATACCGAGGTCGCCGAGGTCGCCAATCGCGCCGGCAACGCTCTGGCTCGCTTGGGGGTCGAGCCCGAGCAGCGGGTGATCGTGGCTTTGAGCGACTCCGCCGAGTTCGTGGCTGTGCTTTTCGGCGCCCTGAAGATCGGTGCCGTCGTCGTCATGGTGAACCCGAAGCTCTCGGCCGGAGAGCTCTCGAGACTCTGCGAGTACATCCGGCCCAAGGCCGCCGTGGTGGCGAGCGACGCGGTGCCAGCCTATTCGCAGGCGCAGGCGGAGACCCGCTTTCCTCGCCTGCTCGTCGCCGCCCACGGCCCCGCCGGCCCGGCCTACCAGCTCGAGAACGAGCTCGCGAGTTCGTCTGTCGAGCTCGAAGCCGAGACCACTCACCGGGACGACGCCGCCATTTGGCTCTTCTCGGGAGGCACCACCGGCAGGCCGAAGGCGGTCATCCAGAGCCACGCCTCCTTCGCCAACACCACGGAACTCTACGCCCGCTGCGCCCTGGGCTACCGAGCCGAGGACGTCACCCTCGCCGTGCCCAAGCTCTTTTTCGGCTACGCCACCGGCTCGAACCTGTTCTTTCCCTTCTCGGTGGGGGCCACCGCCGTGCTCTTCCCGGAGCACCCGTCGGCCGAGGTGATCTTCGCCAAGATCCGCCGCCACCGCCCCAGCATCCTCATCAACGTTCCGACCCTGGTCAACCAGATGGTGCAGCACCCGGCCGCATCGAGCGAGGACTTGAGCAGCCTGCGCTTCGCCACCTCGGCGGGCGAGGCGCTCCCGGTCGAGCTCTACCACCGTTTCCGGGACACCTTCGGCGTGGAGCTCCTCGACGGCTTGGGCACCGCGGAGATGTGGCACATTTTCGTCTCCAACCTGCCGGGCGCCGTCAAGCCCGGAACTCTGGGACGGGTCGTCCCCGGCTTCGAGGTCTCGATCCGCAACGAGGAAGGCGTCGAACTCGGGGCCGACGAAGTCGGTCGGATGTGGGTTCGGGGTGGCTCGCTGGCGCAGGGCTATTGGCGAGAGAAAGCCCGTACCGAGGAGGCTTTCCGCGGCGAGTGGTTCGTGGGCGGGGATCTCGCGAGCCGTGACGCTGAGGGCTACATCTCCTACCACGGACGGGGAGACGAGGTGCTGAAAGTGGCTGGGCGCTGGCTGGCGCCTGCCGAGGTGGAGAGCTGCCTTCTCGGGCATTCCGCGGTGCGGGAGTGCGCGGTGGTCGGCGTCCCGGATGGCGCGGGGCTGATCAAGCCCCAGGCCTATGTGGTCACGGATCAGCCGACTCCGGAGCTCGCCGACGAGCTCAAGGCATTCGCCCTGGCTCGTCTCGATGCCTACAAGCATCCTCGGGAGATCGTCTTCGTTCCTTCGCTGCCGCGCACCCACCTGGGCAAGGTGGACCGGGGAAAGCTCCGCGGAGGGCGGGGCTAGGCAGTCAGCGCGTCCTCGAGGGCCTGCTCGGTGATGTCCAGGTGGCTCGCGTTCCACACCGGGCGGCCGTCGCGCAGCAGAATCACTTGCGGCGACTCGTGCTGGACACCGGTGAGGCGGGCGATCTCCTTGGACACGTCCCGGGCGCGCTGGATCTCGACCAGGGCGAAGAGGGCGGCGTCCCCCTCCCTTCGGGCGAGAAACCGCCGGAACGCCTGATAGGCCCTTTCGGAAGTGGGGCAGATCAAGCTGTGCTTGAAAAGTACCACCGGCCGTTCCTGCGAGGCCTGGAGAAGCGAGGGAACTTGTTCGATTTTTTCGAGTTTGGTGAGGTCGGTCATGGTCAAGGCCGGGGGCGCGTGAAACGATCCGGCTCCGGTCGTCATGCCATAATAGCCAGAAGCGCCGAGTTTATTTCCGATGGGCGACCCCACCCACAGTGAAGCCGTCACCCGTGGAATCCGGGTAGAGGCACAGAGCTTCTACGTTCCGGCTCGCAGCTCCGAGCGCGACGGCCTGTTCTTTTTCTCCTACCAGGTCCGCATCTCGAACCTGGGCTCCGAGTCCGCCCAGCTGATCAGCCGCGAATGGGTGATCACCGATGGCAACGGTCAGACCCAGCGCGTGGTGGGCCCCGGTGTGGTGGGCGAGCAGCCGGTGCTCCAGCCCGGCGCGAGCTTCGAGTACCAGAGCTTCTGTCCGCTCTCCACTCCGGTGGGCTCGATGCACGGCTGCTACCACATGGTCTCGGCCGGCGGCGAGAACTTCGAAGCCACCATCGCCCCTTTCACGCTGGCGGTCCCCACCGCGGTGAATTGAGCCTTGCTCTCCGCTCGCGGCCCGGAGCTCGTTGTCGACTGCGACCCGCGGGGTCGAATCCTCACGGTCACGGGAAGCGAGCTAGGGCTCGCATCCCGCTTCTTGGTGGGGGACACGCTCGCCGCCTCCGTCGCGGAGGCTGCGACCTCCCGACTGCTCGACCTTCTCTTCCGGGCGCGATTGGAAGGCGCCGCTGTTGCGAGCGACGTGGCCTTCTTCGAAGAAGGGGAGCGCTTCAGCCTCGAGATGGCCGCGTTGCGGACTGCGCAGGGCCTGATGCTGGCTGCCCACCGCGACCCGGAAGGACTCCGACGAGCCCTGCTCGAGCCGGAGTTCAGCTCTTCGCTCACCGGCGCCGCTCACGAGGATCGCGAACGGCTGAGCGAGCTTCTCGGCGGAGGTAGGGCGATCGAGACCCTACCCACCTGGAGCCGCGAGGGCCTGGTGCGTCTTCTGGCCGAAAAGAACCGCGAGATCGCCAACCTCAAGGCCGAGCTGGGGCGGCTGCGGTCGGAACGCGGCTCGGCGGCCCGCTAGCCCGGCGTACCGCTCGGCCAGGGCGCGCGGCGGTAGGCTTGCCCTCGGCGAGCACCTGGATGCCGTTGACGAATACATCCAGCACTCCTTCGGCGAGCTGATGCGGCTGCTCGTAGGTGGCCCGATCGCGAATCCGTGCCGGGTCGAACACCACCAGATCCGCGAAGTAGCCAGGCGCCAGGCGACCCCGCTGGCCGAGATGGAGATTCTCGGCGGGAAGCGAGGTCAGCCGGCGAATCGCCTCGGCGAGGGGCAGTAGCCGCTCCTCTCGAACATAGCGGCCCAGGAACCGCGCGAAATTGCCGTAGGTCCGCGGATGAGGGCTCGACTGCAGGAACACGCCCTCCGGTGCCGGTGCTTCGGCATCGGAGCCGAGGCTCACCCAGGGCAGCGAGAGGCCCCGGCGCACATTGTCTTCGGACATCAGGAAGTAGACCGCGCCCGGATCGTTGCCATCCTCGAGGATCAGATCGAAAACCGCCTGCTCCGGGCTCACACCTCTCATCCGCGCGATCTCCGCCAGGCTCTTGCCGGTGAGCGGCTTCAAGGCGGCTTGTTTGAAGCTCGCGAGCAGGATCTGCTCCGGCCCGGCGGCCAGGAAGAAGTTCTCCCAGGTCTCCCCGGGGCGGTCCATCTCGGCTGCCAGGCGGGCCCGCACCGCTGGATCTCTCAGCCGCCCCAGAAAGGCCTCGAGCCCCCCTTCCTGGGCCCACGGCGGCAAGGTGGCGGACAGGCCCGTAGCGCCCGCGGTGTAGCTGTACATGTTGGCGGTGATCTTGAGCCCAGTCGCACGAGCGGCTTCGATCTTGGCGATCGCCTCCTCGAACTTCGGCCAGTTGGCCCGGCCGGCGGCCTTGAAGTGGTAGATCTCCGCGGGAATCCGCGCCTCACGGGCGATGGTGAGAAGCTCGTCGATCGCCGGCAGCAGTCGGTCGCCCTCGCTCCTCATGTGCGAGATATAGACACCGCCGTACTGCCCGGCCACTTGAGCCAGGGCCACCAGTTCGGGCGTCTGGGCGAAAAAGGCGGGCGGGTAGATCAGGGAGGAGCCCAGGCCGAGCGCTCCGTCTTCCATCGCCTGGCCCACGAGGGCTTTCATGCGCTCGAGCTCCTCGGGCGTCGGCGCACGGTCTGCGTAGCCCACTTCATGGATGCGCACCGTGGTCGCGCCCACGAACGACGCGACGTTGACCGCGATACCGCCTGCCTCCAGGTGATCGAGATATTGCCCGAGGGTGGTCCAGGTGATGGGGTATTTGAGATCCCCTTGATGGGCGAGGGCTTCCGTCTTCATCGCCTCGGACAGAGGCCCCATCGACCAGCCTTCGCCGAAGACCTCGAGAGTCACTCCTTGTGCCACATCGCTCGCCGCCCGCCCATCCACCAGGAGGGACTCCGTGGCCCAGGACAGGACATTGACGAAGCCCGGCGAAACCGCCAGGCCGTGAAGGTCGATCTCCCGCTTGCCGTGGGCTCCGGGCAAGGGCCCCACGGCCACGATGGTGTCCCCCTCGACAGCCACGCTGCCGTGGGTCGGGGGCGAGCCGCTGCCGTCGTAGATCTCGGCGTTGGTCAACAGGAGATCGTACGCGGGCGCGGCGCTAGGAGCCGAGTCGGCTCCCAAGCCAGCGAGCGCGGCCAGGGTGAAGGCAGCCATCGAGACGATCATGCGATGATTCCCCCCTGAGAAACCCTCGATATCGGGCCAGCGTATGCTGGGGCGGAGGTAAGTATGAATTCACAGCGGACGGCCCGCAATGCTGGTTTAGCCCTCGCCATCCTGATGACCCTCCTGCTCGGCTCCTGGTCTGCGGCGCACGCCCAGACCCCGAGCGTCCCCGAGCCCGCGCCGCCAGCGGCGGCTCAGGGCGCGGGCGGCCACCTCGACCCCGCGGCAGCTACCGAGGCTTATCTGGCCACCCTCTCGCCCGCGGATCGAGCGCGCTCGGACGCCTACTTCGAGGGCGGTTACTGGCTCCAGCTCTGGGGCCTGCTCTACGGGCTGGGCGTGTGCTGGCTCTGGCTCAAGAGTGGCCTCGCGGTTCGCCTGCGCAACTGGGCGGAGCGACTCTTCCCCACTCGCCCCTGGCTCCAGACGGCTGCTTTCGCCCCTCCCTTCCTGGTTCTGGGAGCGCTCTTCTCTTTCCCGCTCGATGTCTACCAGGGCTACTTCCGGGAGCATCAGTACGGCCTTTCCAACCAGACGTTCGCTGCCTGGCTCGGCGACAACCTCAAGGGCCTGGGCGTCTCCCTGATTCTCGGCACCCTCGCGATCGTGGGCATCTACCGCGTTTTCCGCGCCGCGCCCCGCTCCTGGTGGATCTGGGGAACCGTGGTCTCGGTGGTCTTCCTGATGTTCGTGGCCCTGATCGCGCCGGTGTTCATCGCCCCACTGTTCAACAAGTACACTCGCCTCGAAAACCCCAAGATCGCCGGCCCGATCCTCTCTATGGCGAGGGCCAACGAAGTTCCGGTGAGAGACGTCTGGGTGATGGACGCCTCGCGCCAGAGCAAGCGCATCAGCGCCAACGTGAGCGGCTTCGGCAACACCATGCGCATCACCCTCAACGACAACCTGCTGGCGCGCTGCTCGGTGGGCGAGATCAAGGCGGTGATGGGCCATGAACTCGGGCACTACGTGATGAATCACATCTACAAGGCCGTGTTGGCGTTCGCCCTAGTGATCGCATTTGGATTCGCCTTCTTGGCCTGGAGCTTCGAGCGCGTTCGCAGCCGCTGGGCCGCGAACCGGGGCGTGCGCTCTCTCGCCGACCCCGCCGGCCTGCCCCTGCTGGGCGCCATTTTCTCGGTGTTCTTCTTCTTCATGACGCCGGTGACCAACACCATCATCCGCGTCAACGAAGCCGAAGCCGACGCCTTCGGCCTGAACGCCGCCCGCGAGCCGGACGGCTTCGCGAGTACGGCCCTCAAGCTGAGCGAATATCGCAAGCTCTCTCCCACGCCGCTCGAGGAGATCCTGTTCTACGACCACCCGAGTGGCCGCAACCGCATCCTCCGGGCCATGACCTGGAAGGCCGAGCACTTGGACGAGCTGGCAGCCCGCGACTCGGCCAATTCCGCACCCTGAGATAGCCCACTCTCGGCCCGGGAAGGTTCTGGCGAGCGTTCACTTGGCAAGTTCTGCCGTGAACCTCGCCTCCTCCCGAGCCCACTGGCTCGAGCCCTCGCGAATCGGCTGGCACCTCGCAGGGGACCTCCAGCGAATCGGCTGGCACCTCGGCGAGGGACTCGACTGGAGCTTCCGGCTGTGCTGGTCGGCCCACGGCTGGCCCGACCCTCAGGCCCTCCTGGGGGGCTCCGGAACACCTCTCGAGCTCGAATCCACCGCGCTCCCTGAACCCTGGAGCCAGCTCCAGCCTCATCTTCGCGAGCTCGCTGGCTTCCGCCTTCCCAGAGCGGCCGAGCTCGATCTCCGATCCGTGCTCAAGGAGGCCTTGGCGGTCTGCGCCGTCGACCCGTCCGGCTCGCTCAGGGTGGCCACTTCGGTGCAGATCCCCACCCTGCTCGACCAGCTCTACCCAGGTAGGCAAGAGCTGGGCGTCCTCTTCGAGGGCCCGAAGCCCACCCTGAAGCTCTGGGCCCCCACCGCCACGAGAGTGCGGCTATTGCTCTTCGAGAGAGCCGGAGACCCACTCCCTCGCTGCTCCGTGGAGCTGCGCGAAGACTCTCTCTCGGGCGTCTGGAGCGTTCGCGGCGAGCCTGGCTGGAAGAACCTCTTCTACCTCTACGAGGTCGAGGTCTGGGCTCCTGCCGTCCAGAAGCGGGTGGCCAACCAGGTCACTGACCCCTACTCCGTGAGCCTTTCGGCCAACGGTGAGCGTTCCCAGATCGTCGACCTCGACGACCCTGAGCTCATGCCACCCGGCTGGCGCGAGCTCTCCAAGCCCCCGCTCGCGAGCCTCGCGGACGCCGTAGTCTATGAGCTCCACGTGCGCGACTTCTCGATCGCCGACACCAGCGTGCCGGCTGCCGATCGAGGCGGCTTCCGGGCCTTCGCCGCCCCGGGTTCACGGGGGCGGGCTCACCTGGCCGAGCTCGCGGCCGCTGGAGTGACCCACATCCAGCTCTTGCCCGTGGGCGATTTCTCTACTGTTCCCGAACGCCGCCGCGACCAGGTGCTCCTCGAAGGCTTCGAGCGGTGCGGGCCCAGCTCGGAATTGCCCCAGCAGCGCATCTCGGCCGTTGCGGACCTGGACGGCTTCGCCTGGGGCTACGACCCCCTTCACTTCGGCGTGCCCGAGGGCAGCTACGCCTCCGACCCGAACGGCCCCGCCCGCATCCTCGAGCTTCGCGAGTTGGTGGCGGCGCTCTCCGGGCTCGGTCTCAGGGTGGTCCTCGACGTGGTCTACAACCACACGGCTGCCGCCGGCCAGTGGCCCACTTCGGTGCTCGACCGCATCGTTCCCGGCTACTACCATCGCTTCGACCTCGATGGCCAGCTGGCAACCAGCGCCTGCGGCGCCAACACCGCCACCGAGCATCGGCGGATGGCCCAGCTGATGCTCGACACGTTGTTGCGCTGGGCGCGCGCCTACAAGGTGGACGGCTTTCGCTTCGACTTGATGGGGCACCATCCTCTCGCGCTGATGCTCGAGGTCCGCGATGCCCTGAGGACCCTGACGCACGAAGGAGATGGCGTCGACGGCACTCGCCTGCTGCTTCTGGGCGAGGGTTGGGACTTCGGCGAAGTCGCCGGCAACGCTCGCTTCGAGAACGCTTGCCAGAAGAACCTTCTGGGCTGCGGCATCGCCACCTTCAGCGATCGCCTGCGCGACGCCGCCCGCGGTGGCGGCCCGTTCAGTGATCCTGCTGAGCCTGGCTTCGCTTCCGGCCTGGGCAGCTATTCGCGCCCAGAAGAGGCTGCCGCATCCCTGCTCCGCCTCGAGCGGGCGCAGGCCCTGGTGGAACTCTCTCTCGCCGGCAGTCTCGCTCCCCCCGGCGTCCGGAGCGTCACGGAGCAGCTCGAGATCCAACCTGGCCTCGACCTGCCGGAGGGCTTCTCGGCGACCCCACTCGAAACGGTGCAGTATCTCGAATGCCACGACGGCGAGACTCTCTTCGACGCCCTGATGCTCAAGCTGCCGCCGGAAGTGCCGCTCGAGGAGCGGCTTCGCTGGCACGCGCTGGGCATCTCGCTGGTCGCGCTCTCGCAGGGGATTCCCTTCTTCCACGCCGGCATGGAGCTCCTGCGCTCGAAGTCTGGAGATCGGGACAGCTACCAGTCCGGCGACTGGTTCAACGCCCTCGACTGGAGCCGCCGGGACAACGGCTGGGGCCGAGGCCTACCGCCTTCGGCCAAGAACCGCTCCCGCTGGCCCCTGCTACGGCCGCTGCTGGCGAGAGCGGATCTCAAGCCGAGCCCCGGCCAGATCGAGCGGAGCTACCGCCAGTTCCTCGCCTGGCTCCGCATCCGGCGCAGTTCGCCTCTCTTCCGGCTGGCCACGGCCGAAGAAGTGCTGGCCCGAGTTCGTTTCCTGAGCCCAGGGCCGCAGGTGGCCCCAGGCTTGATCGTCCAGTCGATCCAGGATCGAGAGGGAGAGCGGGACCCTCGCTGGCAGCAAGTGGTGGTGGCGTGGAACGCCTGGCGCGAAACCCGCAGCGTTCCAGCCCAGAATCTCGGCTCTCTTCGCTTCGAGCTCCATCCCGAGCTCGCCGGCGGAGGGGACGGGCCTTGCTTCGACCCTCGCACGGTGAGCTTCGAGCTCCCGCCCCTCTACTGCGCCGTCTTCGTTGCGCCGCGCGATACCCCGGCGGATCAGAACCGGAGGGTGGCGCCGATCGTGTAGTTGTCGGTCGAAACGTCCACGTTCTTGAGCTCGTCCCACTCGTCGAAGCGATAAGTGATGTGCAGGTCGAGCTCGACGGCGCCGAGAAGCGAAAGATCCCAGCCCAGCCGGCCCATGTAGAACGGATCAGAAAGGTTGTCTTCGAGACCGTCGGAGTAGGTCGCACCGGCCCCGACCCCAGCGTAGAAGCCGTGGCCGATCAGCACGAAGCCCTCGGGCGTGATCGCGGCTTTGGTGGAGCCGCCGTAGCCGTCCGGGTAGTATTCAGCCGCGAGCTCGAAGGTGAACAGACCGCGTGGGCGGTATTGATAGGAGAAGACGTAGGAGTAGCCGTCGTCCGCAATATTGTCGAGCTCGCTCGAGCTCGGCAGGCCGTCCACGGTGCGAAAGAAGCCCACGCCGACCCCGAAGCTGTGGTCGGCGGCTTCGACGGCCGGCGTGAGGCTGCCGAATGCCGTGAGCGCCAGCGCCACGAACAACACGCGAGAGACTCGATTCATCATCCGTCCTTTCCGTAGCCCTTCGTCCGCCCGGCATTCTACGCGACGGACCCGCCAGCCGCCAGCAAGCCCCGCTTTGCCGCGGCAGAGGCCGTGCCCGAGCGCGATTGCAAGGATTTCTGGGGAATAGCAAGAGTTCTTTCCGGACCGGGGCTCGGCCCGAGCATTACCGCCCTCGCGGCCCGCGATCGGCGCGGATTCTGCAAACGGCGCCCTGCTTTCGCTCGGAGCTTCCCAGAGCTTATCGAGGGCCGGTGATAAGCTCACCTAAAGGAGAGCGCCTGTGGGCAAGACGGCCCGAGATCGGATCCGGCAGATCGCGGATGGGGATCCCGCCGCTTCCGCCTGGCTCTACGACACGTTCGCTCCCCTGCTTTACCGCCGGCTGCTGCGCCGCTACGCCTACCTCGAAGGCGCCGACGTCGAAGACGTTCTCCACGACACCTTCGTCCTCGCCCTGCGCAACGACGCCGAATGGCTGCGCCGCTCCTTGCTCGAAGAAGAAGACGTCTCCCTCGAGCAGCTGGCGCAGATGCTCTGGAATCTGGCCTGTGGCCTGGTGGCCAATCGACGGCGGTCGGCGGCCCGCCGCAAGACCCTCTCGCTCCCGGACGATGCCGACCCGCCGGCAGCCGCGAGCTTCGAGGGCCCGCTGCTGGACCGGGATCGCCTGGCCCGGTTGGACGTCTGCCTGCGCGAGGGCGGGCCGAAGGTCTACCTCTACTTCAAGCTCCGTTTCGAGGATGGTCTCACTCCCGAGGAGATTTCCCAGGCGACCGGCTGGTCTCGCAAGGCGGTCTACAAGCTCCGGCAGACGCTCAACGAGGTGGTGGCCCAATGCGCCAAGAAGCTCGGCCTCTGAGCCTCGCCACTGCGGGCCTGTTCGCCTCGGCCCTGCTCCTGGGGGCATGCCGGCCTCCTGCCGAGCCGCCCCTTCTCGAGCTGGCCGTCCGTGGCCACCAGGAGGTGGCCATCACCCCCGGGAGACCCGCGGCTCCGGTGTTCTTCGCCTCCGCCGGCGCTGCGGGGGAACCAGCCGCGGTGGACCTCGGCCTCTGCCTCACCGCGGCCGACGGGGTGGACAGCCGTCAGTGGCGAGCCCGGCTCTGGCTCTCGGGCGAGCCGGCTTCGGCCTGGCAGCAGCCGGCCCAGCGCCTGGCCAACACGGCCTGCTTCCGGCTTCGCGACGCGGCGCCTCGGGCAGGGGAGCACCACCTCTGCGCCGAGCTCGAGGACGGCTACGACGGCCGCCGGTGGAGCCTGCCCTGCTCGCCGCTCGAGATTCTGTCCGCGGAGCCGGCGGCACGGGCGGCCCTCGACGCTCGGCGGCAGGAGCTGATGAGCTCGGCGATGCGACCTGAAGGCATCGGGAGCCTCGCCGAGCTGGCCCACGAGGCAGAGGCGGAGGGGTTCCCGCTGCTCGCGCTCCAGCTGCGGCTGATGGTTGCCCACTTCGCCATCCAGGAGGCAAGCCCGCGCTCTCTCGAGCTCGCGTCCGAGGTCCTCGACCGCTCGCCGGATTGGCTTTCGGAACCGGCCCTCGACGCCTGGGCCGGCTTGCTCGAGCAGCAACGGGCCCGCCTCGCCCGCTACGTCCATCACGACCTGGCCGGGGCCTGGGCGGCGCTCGGCAGGGCCGAGGAGCGCTGCGGGCGGGTGGCATCGCAGCTCACCCCGATGATCACCAAGGAACGCGCCGAGCTGCTCGCGGTGGTCGGCGCCCCGCGGGAGGCCCGGGAGTGGCTGGAGAGGGCGATGGAGGCCTGCCCGCCGGCTTCCTGCGGCGCCTACCACCGCGCGAGCCTCGAGGAGGACCTCGCCTGGCTGATCTTGCTCGATCGAGAAGCCTCTCCAGAAGAGCTCACAGAGGCCGCCGAGCTGCTTCGTTCTGCCGAGCCCACTCTCAAGACGCAAGGGCAGGCTCTCGACTGGGGGAACCACCTCGGCAACCTCGCCTGGCTCGAACTCCAGCGCGGAGAGGATCCGCGACCTGCGCTGCTTGCCCTGCGTGCCGAGCTCGGCTCGAGAGGCTCCGCCGGCGAGCGTCTCCTCGCCGGCTGGGCCGACCTGGTCGAAGCCCTGTTCCTGCTCGATCAGGGCGGCGCAGAACGGCCTCGCGAGCTTTGTTCGAGCCTCGGCCACCAGCCCGAATTCGCGGCCTTCGCACCCTGGGCTTTCTCCTGCCTGGGCCGGGCGGAGCGACTGGCCGGCCGGCCGCAGGCAGCGCTCGCGGCTTTCCGCCGGGCGCTCGACCTTCACGAGGCGATGGACCCCCTCTCTCGGCTCGAGCAGCGCATTCCCCTCGGCGCCGATCAGCGCGCGGAGGACTTCTACCAGGCCGCCCGGGCGGCCGTGGAAGCGGGCCAGCCTGCCCAAGCCTGGGAGCTGCTCGAGCGCCTGGATCGCCTGGGCTGCGGGCTCGCAGACGAAGGCGACGCCGCGGCTCGCGCGGGCCTGGATGGTCTGCCGCTCCCGGAGCCGGCGAGCGCCCGCCCTGGCGCAGGCGGCGAAGCCCTCGGCTGGGCCGTCAAGGTACGACTCCAGGAGATCGCACGCCGGCATCTCGCGCGCGAGCCGCGACTACCGGGCGAACCCGAGGGCTATGCCCTGCGCGCCTTCGCCCTGCCCGACGAGGTGATGCTGCTCGAGCACCGAGCCGGCGGCGAAGTGCGGGTCGTGGCGCGCCGACCTTGGCGACGGGCCGAGATGCTGCGTGCCCTCGAGAGACTCGAGGCCTCGCCGGGAGACCCGAGCCTCCTCGCCGCCTGGAGCGAGGCGCTGCTGCCGGCGCAGCTCTCGGCCTTGCCGCCGGTGGTGCCCTTCCACCTCCACGGACCGCTCCAGCAGGTGTCGCTCGCAGCGCTACCCCTGCCCAAGAGCCCGGGGCGTTGGCTCGCCGAGCGGGCCCTGCCCGTAGTTCGCGGCGCTTGCACGGCCACGGCGGGCGAACCCGGCGGCGAGGCCCAGCCGACGTTCCTAGTGGACCCGGCCGAGAATCTGCCCTCCGGTGAAGCCCTCGCCTCCTTCTATCGCAAGAGCTTCCCGGCCTCGCAGGTGGCCTACGGGCCGGCCGCCACCCGAGGTGCCTTTTTTGCCGCCCTCGACCACGCCGCCATCCTGCACCTGGACGCCCACGGAGTGTACGACGCCTCCTTCCCGGAGCTCGCCCGGCTCGAGCTCGCGGACGGTTCGATCGAGGTGGCCGAGTTGGTGGGCCGGCGGGTACCGGAGAGGTTGGTCAACCTGAGCGGCTGTCGAACCGGCGCCTGGCCCTCCACGGCGGACTCCGGAGCCTACGGCTGGGCTGGCCAGTTCGCCCGCCGTGGCAGCGCCTGGGTGATTGCCAGCCGCTGCGACCTCGCGGACCCGGTGGCTCGGGATTTCAACCAGGTCTTGTATCGCGAGCTCGGGCTTGGCCTCTCGGTGCCCGAAGCCTACGCGCTCGCCCACCGGGCCTTGCGTGAGCGCTATCCGCCGGCCTTGTGGGCCGGCCTGTTCCTGCTGAGCGGCAGGAGCCATATCGACGACGAAGGGGTAAAGCGTTTGCTTGCGGACTCCCCAACTCACAAGGTCCGCTGGGAGAGCTCCCTGCGCTGAGAGCCGAGCTCGACGCACCCCCGACTGACGAACGATGAGGGAGACCATGACGGACGAGGACGAAGCGAGCCTGCTGTGGCTGCTGGCTCGGCCGGGATCGAGCGAGGACGGCTTGAACCTCTCTGGCGAGGATCTCGAGAGCTATCGTCGGGGAACGCTCCCCGAAGAGCGGGCCCGCGAGCTCGAGGCGGCTCTGGCGGCGAGCCCGCGAGCCCGGCAAGCGCTCGCCGAGCTCGCCCGCGTCGAGCTGCCGGCCCCATCCCCGGAGCTTCGGGGGCGTGTTCTCGCCTCGCTCGAGCCTGCCCGTCCGCAGCCACTCCTCCGGCCTCGGGCTCGACACCGCTGGTACTTGCCGGTTGCCGTCGCGGCGGCCTTGCTGCTGGCGGCAGGGATGGCCTGGCGGCTCGCGCCGGGGCGCTCGCATCTCGCCGGCGAGCTGCCGCCTTTGACGGCCACTGTCTCCGGCTTGGCCGAGAGCCGCGCTTCCGCTCCTGGAAGCACGACCGCCCGAGCGCTGCCCCAGACCCGCTTGACCATCGAGGTCTCGGCCGGTGGGGACGCTCGCGCCGACCTCGTCTACGGCCTCTATCGCCTCGACCAGGGCCGTCTGGTCACCTGCACGGGCGACCCTCGGGTGACGACCTCTCTGAGCCGAGAGGGCGCTCGCTTCACCGCCAGGGCGGGTGATCTGCTGGGCAGCCAGCCCGGGCCGTACCGCCTCTTCGTGGTGGTCCGCGCTTCGGATGCCTTGCCGCCGGTGATTCCACTCGCCGGCACCGAGCCGGCCCTGCCGTCGGCTCGGATCCTGCCCCTCACCGTCGACATGCTCGAGGCCCAACCTTGATGAATGCTCTTTTCAGGAGGCGAAAATGCACAGCTCGAGTCGTCATCTCCTCTTCTTGAGCCTCTGCCTAGCCCTACCGACCTTGCTCGGGCCGCGACCGGCGGAGGCCGGCATCACGCCTCGCAAAACCCTCTCGACCCGGGTCTTCTGGAACCGAGGCACTAGCCCGGTGGCCGAGCAGCAGTTCCGGGTGCCCTGTGGGGATCTCGAGTCCTACTGGCTGAAGGCCCTGCCCCCCGATCCATCCTCCAAGAACGGTTGCGACCCGGTGCTCAAAGGCTGCATCGATCTGCCGGCTCTCTACCCCGCGCCCGTGACCTGGAAGGGGGTCGCGACGAGCTTGCCCGGAAACACCAACAACGAAAACCAGAGCTCGGCGACCGTGGCCGAGCAACCGGAAGCGCCTGCCGCCACCTGGGTCGATGCGACGACCAGCTGGAACGAAGGCACGGCCGAGTACGCCCGCCCAACTCGGCTGGCACCGAACGGCGCGGTTCCCTGCTACGGCGGCAGCTGCTTCACTCCGGCTTCGGCCTTGGGCAGCCGAGATTGGGTAGCCGTGGTGGACTGGGACGATCCCCACGGCTGGAGCGTGGGAGCCATGTTGCAGCGGGTGATGGGCCCTGGGCCGGCGATGGTGTTGTTTCCGCTCGGCCTGGGCGCGCTCACCGACCTCGCAGCCTTTTCCGAGAACGGCCCCACGGATGTCCATCTGCTGGTCCAGCTGTGCCGAATCGCCGATCTCGCGGACAGCGAAGGCCTGAAGCCACCGCTCGAGATCAACATGAGCCTGGGTCGGCTGCTGGAGGGCCGCGACCCACGCGGCATGGAAAACTGTCCCGGCGAACTCTCCTCCAGCTCCCCGGGTACCCTGGCCTGCGAGGTCACCCGTGTGCTCGGCCACCTCGCCAAGGATCGCGTCTCGGGAGACTCTCGGCCCGGCTCGGTGGCGCTCGCTGCCGCGGGCAATTTCCGCCAGGAGCAATTCCCGGCCGCTCTCTCGGGCGTGGTGACGGTGGGCAGCCTCGATTTCGACAGCTTCCTGAAAACGGGCCTGGTGCAGCCACTCTGGGAGATGCCCGCCTACTCCGACAAGCCGATGGCTCTGATGCCCGGCTACGGGCTCTCTCTGGGACCCCAGGATGGCTGGCGGACCGCTTGGTACGCACCTGCGGGCTCTTCTTATTCGACGGCGATTCTCTCCGGCTGGCTGGCCCGGGCGATCCTGGCCGGGGAGCTTGGAGACGGCGCCGGTGACGCCGTGCCCCAGGGTTGGGCCCCTAGCTGGCAGTGTCCGGATGCAGGCTGCCTGGCCAGCCTGGCCTGCGAGAATCGCCGGCTCGAGAGCGGCGCGAGCGAGGTGACCGCCTTCCTACACGAGCAGGCTCTCGACAAGGTGAATCCGTGGGTGAGCGTGCCGCTCGGGCGCGTGGGGATTCCCCTGGCAGCCGGCGCTCCGACTCCTGACGCGATCGAGCTGCTCGGGGTGAAGAGCCTGCTCGAGCTGCTGGCCGAGATCTACGTACCCGCACCGCAGTCCGATCCCTGCTTGCCCTGTGGCGGCGTCAACCCGCCCTTCCATCAACGCCAGCCTGGCGCCCTGGGAGCGGGTCTCGCGGCTCGAGAGGGAAGCTTCGACGTCGGGGTGCTGGCCGGCGGCGGCAGCCCGCTGCCCTCGGGGCTCACCCTCTCGGCCCTCTACTTGCGCACCGGCGGCCAGATGCAGCAGCTGGACGCCTCCCGGATCGTGCTCGACGCCCTGGCCAAGGGCAACGTGCCCGGCCTGGTCATCTCGGGGATGGTCCGCTCCTTCCAGCTCACGGACACTCCCTCGATGATCCTCATTCTCAGCTATCACTTGCCGGAGTCGAACGAAGAAGAGAACTTCTGGATCTCGGTGCCGATCTACTCGCTCTGAAGCGCTGCCGGAACCGAGCTCAACGATAGAGATCCTCGAGATCGTGCCATCGGGCCCGTGAATCGGCCGGAGGAGAGAGCTTCTGGCGCGTGAAGAAACGCCGCCCGATGGTGGCGTTGCGCTGATTGGGGTACTGGGGCACCCTGGCAGCAAGCTCGGCCTCCAGCGCGGGGGCCTGCATTGTCAAGTCACGACTTGTCGAGTCACGACTTGTCTTCGCCGAACGCTTCGAGCTCAGGGCTGGAGTTCGAGGTTGAGGCTTTCGGCGTAGCGGTCGAGGGCGGATTGGGCGGCCTGGCGGTCCGCGGGCGGCGCTGGGTCGCGCTCGAAATGGGCCGCCAGCACCTTGAGCGTGGCGGTCTTGCGGTCGGCCTTGAGGTCGTAGCGGGCGACCAGCCTCTCGCCGGCGAGGACCGGCAGGCAGTAGTAGCCGAACACCCTGTGCTCGGCGCGCTTGAAGATCTCGAGCACCTGGGCGAAGCCGAACAGCTGCTCCACGCGCCGACGATCCCAGAGCAGCGGGTCGAAGGGCGAGAGCAGCACGCCCGAGTCCTTGCGGGGTCGCTGGCTGGCCAGACGCTCGGCGAGTTCGAGATCCTCCGGGCGGATCCAGCCGGAGAGCGTCTTGCCGCCACCCGTATCGAGCCGGCAGGGCAGCACCTTTCCTTGCTCCTGGAGATGGGCGAGGGCCCGAGCGATCTCCTCGGGCCGGTTCTTGAGACGCCAGGTAGCCGTGAGCGTGCCAGTCTGGGCCCAGCCGTGGCCGGAGAGCGCCAGCAGCAGCAGGCGCTCGATCGCCTCTTGCTGGGGCATCTGAGCTCGGCGCAGAGCCTCGGGGATCACCCGCTCGGTGAGGTCGAAGCTGCGCTGGAAGTTGCGCCGCTCGCGTACGGCGAGCTCGCCGCTCGACCACAGCGCCGTGGCCACCCGCTTGGTGAGCTTGAGATCCCACCAGCCTTTGCTGCCCTCGCCCTCGAGATCGAGCGAACGCAAGGGGCCTTCCTGCTCGATGCGGCGCAGCAGCTCCTCGGCGATTCCCGGATGCTCGCCCAGAAGATCCCCCCACCAGGGATGGACCCGGAACTCCTGGCGCCGGAAGCCGAAGAGGGGATAGAGCTCGAGGGGCAGCCAGCAAGCCTCGTGGCCCCAGTACTCGAACAGCGGCTCGCCCGGCTGCAGCAGCTCCTCGGGAAGGTCGGGGTCGAGCCCCTCGAGCCGCGAGAGCAAGACGATCGCGTGGCTCCGCGCTCCGGCCACGGAGACCGTGTCGAGCTGCAGATAGCCGAAGCGGTCGATCACCGCCAGGGCTGCCGAGCGGGCCCGGCGGCCCTTTCCGGCCGCGCGGCTCGGCAAGCCGCTCGCCGTCGAAGTGCCGAAGCCGGCCCGGGCCAGGGCCAGGCGGCGGGCTTCGCGCAGGGAGATCGATTCCACGGGCGGGGATTCTGCCTCAAGCCGAGAGGGCGCGTCAGGATTGCCCGCCCCGCCCCCTCCCCTGTACTCTCCCAGGCCATGAGCAACCTCCTCGAAGTGGTGCGTCAAGGGGACCTGCTGCTCCTGAGCCTGAACGATCCCCACCGCGCGAACGCCCTCTCGCCGCCCCTGCTCGCCGAGCTCACCGAGGCCTATCGCCACCCCTGGCGCAGTGAAGGTGTGCGCGCCATCGTGCTCTCCGGCGCCGGCCGGCACTTCTGCGCCGGTGCCGACCTCGAGCACTTGCGCTCCCTCATGGACGCTCGACCCGAAGACAATCACGCCGACTCCGAGCGACTGCGCAACCTGTTCGAAGCGGTGCTCCGCCAGGAGGCGCTCACCGTCGCCCTGGTTCAGGGATCCTGCGTGGCCGGAGGCTGCGGCCTCGCCACCGCCTGCGATTTCGTGGTGGCGGCCGAGGATGCCCGTTTTCTCTACAGCGAGGTGCGAATCGGCTTCGTGGCGGCGCTGGTGGCCACCTACTTGCCTCTGCGGCTCAAGGGAGCCGACATCCGCGAGCTGCTGCTCAATCCCGAGTTCTTGAGCGCCGGCCAGGCGCTCGAGATCGGCCTGGTGAACCGTGTGGTGCCGCGACAGGAGCTCGAATCCCAGGGTGAAGCCCTGGTGACTGGGATCCTCGAGCGGGCGAGCTCAGAATCGATCGCCCGCACCAAGCGGCTGCTGCTCGCCATTCTCGGCCGCCCATTGGACGAGGCTCTGGCTCTGGCCGTGGAGGCCAACGCCGAGGCCCGGAGCACCGCCGACTGCAAGCACGGCATCGCCACGTTTCTCGAGACCAAAGCAGCGCCGCGCTGGCGCTGAGCCGCCCCGAGCGAGGATCAGGATCCCTTGCGCCTGCTGCTCTTCGACATCGACGGCACCCTGCTCACCTGCGGGCCGCAGGTGCTGCCGATCTTCTCGAGCTCGCTCGTAGCGGTGTTCGGCACTACCGGCACGCTCACCGGCTACGACTTCGGAGGCAAGACGGATCCTCAGATCGTGCTCGACTTGATGACGGCGGCCGGTCTCTCTCGCGACGAAGTACTGCGCCGGCTGCCCCGCATGCGCGATGCCTACGTTTCGCGGCTGGAAGCCGAGCTCTCGCCGGAGGGTATGCGAGTGATGCCCGGAGTGCGGGAGATCTTGGACGAGCTCATGCGGCGGGAAGACCAGGCGGTCGGCTTGCTGACCGGCAACTGGGAGCGCGGGGGCCGGGCGAAGCTCGCCGCCCTCGACCTCGACGACTACTTCCCTTTCGGCGCCTTCGGCGATGACGGCGTGGCCCGGGCAGACCTGGTGCCCGCCGCCCTGGCCCGGGCCGAGCAGCGCTTCGGCAGGGCTTTCGCGCCGAGCGAGACGCTGATCATCGGCGACACCGTGTACGACGTGGCCTGCGCCCAGGCTCACGGCGTACCGGTCCTGGCCGTGGCCACCGGCCGCACGCCGGAATCCCGCCTGCGCGAGGCCGGCGCCGACTGGACCGTGCCTCACCTGCCCGCGGCCCTCGACCTCCTGGGCCTCGGCGCGCCCTAGCCGCGCAAGTAGCGCAGGAACCAGCTCTGCGTGGCGTTCATCGCCTCGATCAGCTGGGGGGTGGGCCCGGCGAACGGGTGGCGGGAGCCGAAAGTGTGGTTGCCGCCGGCGACGGGCAGAAAGAGCGCCTCCTTCTGGGCCTCCTGGGCCAGCGCCCGGCCCTCCACCGCCGGCACGCTCTCATCCTCCTCGCCGTGAACGATCAGCCACGGCGCCTCTAGCCTGCCAGCGGCGCCCAGGATGTCGAGATGGGCGGGCGGAGCCTCCATCTCGGCCAGGAGCCCCGGCCCCAACGAGAGCTGCTGACCAGTGCGAGCGTTCGCCACCGGGAGCGCACCCGTACGCTTCCACATTGCCAGCTGCTCGGCATCCACTCGGTCGATGTGCGAGATCGCCGCCCAAGTCACCAGCGCCCGAACTCGCCCCAGCCAGGCCTCGCTCGCAGCCGCCAGGATCGACGCTCCTCCGCCCCGGCTATGGCCGAAAAGGCCGAGGCGGCCAAGATCCACTCGACCGCGGGCGATCTCCCCACCCTGCAGAGCCTGCAGGATGGCCAGCAGATCCTCGAGTTCGCGGCCGTAGGTGTTGTCATGGAAAGCCTGAGGGTCGGTCACCAGCTCGTCCCCGGGCTTCATGCCGGAGCCGGAGAGGTTGAAACGCACCACGGTGAAGCCTCGCTCGGCCAAGAGCTCGGCGAGCGGCGGGAAGAAGCCCCATTCCTGGAAGCCCTTGAACCCGTGGCAGATCACCACCACCGGGCGGGGGCCGGCCTCCTCGGCGAAGTCCACGATACCCGGCAGCGAGCGACCCGAAGCGGCAACGACCTCGAAAGTCTCGTGACTCATGGCCAGATTCTAGCTGGCGGCTGGCTGCGCACCATCTTGTGATCAAGCCCGGGTCGATCTATACTTTTGCATAGATATCAGCCTGAACTTAATGGCGATTACTTATTCTCGTCAGAGGCGAAGTCCCGCCGCAGGAGCCGTGGTGGCTCCGAGCTGCGCTCCAACACCCTCAGGAGGTAAGCATGAAAACTCTCTCCGCGCTCGCGCTCCTCGGCCTTGTGATCGCCCTGCCGGCCCTTGCCGCCGATCCGGTGATCTACAAGGGCACCGACCTCTGGACCACGCCCAAGGGCAGTGGCACTGTGGTCAGCTTCGCCAACAACCCCATCCCCGCCGGTTTCTTCTGCCCTGGCTCGGCCCCCTTCACCGGCAAGATCGCCCTCCATGGCCGACCCCTCGTAACCGGCCTCCCGGGCCAGCTGCCGGGCATCGACACCATCGTCGAGCGACTGGACGATGCCCGCTTCGACACCAACGGCGTCACCCTGAGCCGTGTGCGCATGCGCGCCCTCTCCCTGGTGAGCTCGGCTCCCGTGGAGACCTCCTGCGGCCGCTTCCGGGTGAGCGTCTCCCTCGCCGGCGAGCAGCGCATCACCACCATGAGGATCGTCCGCCAGAATGAGCTCGGCGGCGTCTTCACCGCTCCCCTGGCCGTCGATGCTCGGCTGGTCTTCCGACCCGTCCTCGCCGGCTCCGCCCAGCCCAAGGAGCTCCTGGCCACCGTCACCTTCCAGGGCGCCACCGCCTTCCCGTGGTCCTTCGGCACCCAGAAGGGCGGCCTCTCCTCCGGCCCCGTCCTGGTCGACACCAACGGCGACGGCAAGGCCGAAACCCTCCTGCCCGGAACTTCCAACTTCGTCGCCGGATGGCGAGTCTCCTCGCCGATCGAGCTGGTGGGCGCGTGCGGCTACACCACTTACTGCTGCCACGATGACGGCACGGGGCAGCTGCACTGCGTGCAGATCTGCGGCAACGTCTTCTGCGACGCCTAGGCTTTTGTTTCGGAGCTGAGGAGAGGCGGAGAAGATCGCTCGGCCGGACCGCAGCTCGCGGCACCGGCCGAGTTTCTCGAGGAGGAGCTCAGGGCTCCCAGCCGCAGACGGTCACGCAGTGGGCCTTGAGGGTGACCGGATCGGCGTGGCAGCTGACGTAGTAGCAGCCGCAGGGGCATTCCTGAGCGAGAGCCGTGGGGGGCAGCTGAACGCCGTCGTCGGACGCCGAACGGGCTCCGGCCACGAAGTTCGAGGTCCCGGCCAGCCGCGTCTCGGCCTTGCCGTCGCCGTTGGTGTCGATCAGTACGGCGCCGGTCGGAGCCGAGCTGGCGTTGCCCGGCTTGGCCCAGGGAATCGGCTCACCACCGCTCAAGTTGAAGCTGCCCTGAAGCTCGAGCGGGCGGCTCGCCTTGCCGATCACCGGCACGAAGCTGAGCCGAGCGTCCACCGCCAGAGGCGCTGAGAACACGCCGCTCTTCTCGTGCAGGCGGAAGATGTTCATGGTGGTGATGCGCTGGGTGCCAGCGAGAGAGGCGTAGACGTTGAACCGGCCGCAGGAGGTACTGATGGGAGCGAGGCTCACCAGCGAGAGGGCCCGCAGCTGGACCCGCGTGACCGCCCGTCCCTGGGCGTCGAAGACCGCGTCGTCCAGTCGCTCGACGATGGTGTCGGCACCGCCGAGCTGACCCGGCACGCCGGTTACGAGCGGCAGCCCACGAAAGGCGACCTGGCCCGTGAAGGGGGCCGAGCCCGGGCAGAAGAAGCCGGCCGGGATGGGGCTGGTCTTGAAGTCGTAGTGCGTGCTGCCGTCAGCGGTCGTGGTGAAGACGTCGATTCCCTTGAAGATGACCGGATCGGCGGCCAGGGCAGGGAGGCTCAGGACGAGCCCGAGAAGAGCGACCAGAGCGAGCTTTTGCATACGTTCCTCCTGTTGAGTGGTGACCGCCAGCGATTCCTGAGCCACTCCGCTCACGCTCGACAGCAGCCGCCAGGGTGGTGAAACTGAAAATACTTACAAACAATTGCCTATGCGACATGCTACATGAATGACAAGCCGATGACAACTGCACGACCACGCCGCGGCCCATCGAACCGGCCTTCGTCGTGCCCGGGAAGCAGTTCGAAACCAGGCTTCGCAGGCTCGGGTCACGCTAGACTGCGCACATGAGTTCGCCCGAAGTGGCAGTACCGGCTGGCGCGGGAAGCCTCAAGAGCCTGGAAAGCCTGGCCGGTGCCCGCTTCGGCACGGTGGGGAGCAGCGAAGCCGTACTCGACTTCGGCGATATCGGAGCCGAGGCCGCCGCCCTCGCCGAGGCCGCTGGCCTGGTCGATCTCTCATACGTGGACCGCATCGAGCTTTCGGGCAAGGACTGCCAACGCCTGCTCCATGGCCTGGTGAGCTGCGAAGTGAAGGCCCTGGTTCCGGGGCAAGGCGCTTTCGGCTTCTTCACCGGCCCTCAAGGCAAGGTTCTCTCTCCCATGAGGGTTCTTGTGCTGCCGGATCGGCTTTGGCTCGAACTCGCCCCCGGCCTCGGTTCTGCGATCGCTCAGCATCTTGCGAAGTACATCCTGACCGAGGACGTGGCGGTCCAGCCCCTCTCTGATCGGCTGCCCATCGCTCTTCTCGGCCCCGGGGCCGGAAAGGCACTCGCCGGCTTGGGAGAGCTGCCGGCAGCAGCCTGGGCTCACCGCGCGGCCAAGCTCGCTGGATCCGAAGTGCGCCTGGTGCGCTCCGAGCTCCTGGGGGCTCCCGGCTGGACGATCTGGCTCCACCCGGGCGAGGCCGGCGAGCTCTGGCAGCACCTGCGGAGTCTGCCGGGAGTGGCGCCGGTGGGTTGGTTGGCTCTCGAGCGAGCGCGGGCGCGAGCTGGGATTCCGGCCTTCGGCCAGGACTACGGCTCGGACCATTTCCCCCAGGAAACGGGCCTCGAGCCCCTCGCGGTGAGCTACACCAAGGGTTGCTACCTGGGCCAGGAAGTGATTGCCCGCATCCACTACCGTGGCAAGGCCAACCGGGCTGCATGTCGGCTGCGCTTCGATTCTCTCGAAGGGCCGCCTGCCGGTGCGCGGCTGCTTTGCGGCGGCGAGGAAGTGGGAAGCGTGGGGAGCACAGCACCGGGCCGAGGCAGTGAGCCAGCCGTCGGCATCGCCGTGCTGCACCGCAAGGGCAACGAGCCGGGGACGATTCTCGAAATCGAGGGTGGCGGCTCCGCCGAAGTCGCCGAGCTGCCGCCGATCTCGCTAGGCTGACCGGCCCTGGAGGGGGGCCCGGCTCGAGGACTTCCCCGAGCCTATTTCTGAAGGAGGAGAGAGCATGCAAGCAGGACTGTCGAAGGCGTTGGTGGCAGAGTTCATCGGTACCTTTGCGCTGATCTTCATCGGCGCCGGAGCCGGAGCGATCGGCGCCGGCGGACTCGTGGGAGTGGCCCTCGCCCACGGCCTGGTGGTGCTGGGCTTCGCCTATGCCTACGGTCACATCTCGGGTACCCACATCAACCCGGCCGTCACCTGCAGCCTGCTCGCAGCCGGCAAGATCGACGCCGGCCGGGCGGTGGCCTACATCGTCACGCAACTCGCGGGCGGCCTGGCCGGGGCGTATCTGCTCTCGGTGGTGCTCGGCGGCACCGGCAGCGGCCTGGGGGTGACGGCCCTCGCCCAGAACTTGCAGGTCGGCGGCACGACGGTCAGCATCTCGGCGGGGATGGGCTGCTTGATCGAAGCGATTCTCACCTTCTTCCTGGCCAATGCCGTGCTCAACGCCGCGGTCTCCGGTAAGGCCGGCAACCTGGCCGGCGTGGCCATCGGCCTGACGCTGGTTTTCACCATCCTGATGGGCGGCCCGCTCACCGGCGCGAGCCTCAACCCGGCACGGAGCCTGGGCCCGGCCCTGGTGGCCAGCAACACGGCCAACCTCTGGGTGTACTTCGTGGGACCGATCGCGGGCGGTGTCTTGGCGGGCTTGCTCTACCGGCTGTTCCTGGAAGACTAGCCGGGCGGGCAGAGCGACCCGGGCCGCTACCAAGCGGCCCGGGAAACTGGCTCTAGACGGCGAAGGAGGAGCCGCAGCCGCAGTGACCCACGGCGTTGGGGTTGTGGAACTTGAACCCGGCACCACTGCTGCCCAGGACGTAGTCGATGCTGGTGCCGTTCAGGTAGCGAGCGCTGATCGCGTCGATGTACACCGTGAGGCCGTGCTGCTCGTAGGTGAAGTCGTTGGCACGGGCCTCGTTCTCGAAATCGAGGGCGTACTCAAATCCGCTGCAGCCACCCCCTCGCACCGCCACTCGCAAGCCGTGGCCAGAATCGATGCCCTCCTGCTCGCGCGTGTAGGCCACCATGTCCACCGCTTTCTTGGTCAGGGTGACCGGGAACTCGGGTTCGGCTTGCACGGCGGCGGCCTCCGCGGCCGTTTCGAGGTTCTCCATGATCTCGGGCTCCTTGGTGGTTTCCTGGCTCCTCCAGGCCGCCGGCAAGTCGGCCGCTGAGCCAGAGATCAAGGTTACGGCTCCACCCGAGTCAAGTCAACGTCCGAACTCCCAGCCTGTTGGGCTTACTCGGCTGGAATAGCCGGTCTTCACTACGACCCGTCTCCCGTGTTTGGCAATACCCTCCGCGGGAAGCTCAGCCTTCTCCCTGTGCTCGGCTGCTTGCCTCGAAGAAGCGGCGGCCTGTGGCATCTCGTCCCACGTGCGACCATCGAGGAGCCTACCAGCCGCCTTCTTGTTTGCTCCGCCCCACTGCTTGAAGAAAAAAGGCACACGGCCGGCAAGGCACTTGTTCCGAATGTCGAGAATCCATTCTCGATCCACCGACCGCGCTTTGGGGCCGGATTCACCCCCTACGATAACCCACTGCACATCCTTGAGATTCAGGCCACTCAACGGGCCGAGAAGCGGCTCAAGGGAAAGGAATTTGACAGCAGCAGGAACTTCGCGCAGCTTCTCAACCCTGTCAAGGTTGTCGGCGTTCTCAACGCTCACGCCAACCCAGACGTTCTCCGGCCAGCGGAGAGCGGAGGCCAGAGCCGCTAGCCGGCTGGCTCGCTTGGTCAAGACCTGGAACGTGTGCCAGTTGGAGATCTCCATCACTTCAAAAACGCGAGCGATATACTCGACTGGAACATCCTCATGAAATAAGTCGCTCATTGAGTTAACAAAGATCCTTAGGGGCCGTTTCCAGCGCAAAGGCAGCTCGAGCATGTGGGGCTGCAGTGTGAGCCGGAAACCATTCGAGTAGTTCGGCTGCCCCATAGCCCGGAGCCGACTAGCAAGGAGCTCTGCATAGCAGTGCTTACAGCCCTGGCTCACCTTAGTGCAGCCAGTAACTGGATTCCAAGTTGCCTCGGTCCACTCGATTTGTGAGTTCCACGCCATAGCTCAGTCGCTTCTCAGTATATGGTCTGCGATCCTAAGCGCAATCCTCTGAGCCTGGGGGTTGCGGCTACTCACAGCGAAGCAGAGCAAGTAGAGGGGGCAGCGCGATGAGTTCTCTAGCACTCTTGGACTGTCAGAGACTGCTGGGAACACCGTCCTCAATCTATCCACGAAATAGCGCCCCACCTCGCCAGTGCTAGCTCTTACTTTCTCTACAGCGTCATCATCGAACAGACTCCGCCTGGGTCTCTCACTGTAGAGAGCCTGTTGCCAGTCAGTGGTTCCAAGGAAGAGATCAAGTCGCCTGCGCCAGCCATCAGGGATGTTTCCACTCCTCGGCAATAACCGACTCAGCCCCATTCCGAGCGGAAAAAGTAGCCAAAGGTCTATAGCTCCTGTGTTGGCGATTGCTTCTATCGTGTCCCACTCAACTTGCATGCCATAGGGATCCAGAAAAAGGACTGCGCGTAGGTTCTCCCACCCAGGTTTGCCACAGATCTCCTGTAATACCTTGTTCGCATCACCTTCACGCACTTGCACTCTCGCCGAGCGGTCCGGGAATTCTTGCTTTAGTGTCTCCAGAACGCGGCATCTGGCTGGGTCTTTCTCAATAAACAGGTACTTGTCGAAAGAAGGGTCGACCTGCAGGGCGAGCCGAGCCGAACCCTCGAGGAACTCCTGTGGCGCGTCCGCAGCCAGGTCTGGGAAGAGGAGGCCTGTTTCTGGCCCCTCCTCCTTCTCCGACCTGTATCCGGTGCCAGCGAAGGCATCGATATAGGCAATCTGAAAGCGCTTTTCCTTCAAGGCTATCGCATATGCCCTGAGATAGCTTTGGACTATGGCCAGTTTGCTTTCCGTCCAACCTCCGCCAAATCGGTGTGCAGGAGGTCGTGTTACGCCGGACTTGCGATCGCCCATGGCGACATGATGCCCGTTCTTAGCCAATTTGTCCAGGAGGGAACACTCGGCCTTCGCCG
This sequence comes from uncultured Acidobacteriota bacterium, assembly GCA_937867335.1. GTDB lineage: Bacteria > Acidobacteriota > Thermoanaerobaculia > Multivoradales > SZUA-115 > JAXLQX01. The sequence continues at coordinate 52,350 of CALMKX010000229.1, read as the reverse complement.
CCCTATTGCTGGCCTCGGCTGCGGTAGGCATTGGGAAGGTGAGGTTGCAGAGCCTCCCTCTGCTAGCATCCTCGCCGTGAGCGAGCGCCCGCGCCCCCGCCGGATCTTCAGCTACGAAGAGGCCCTGAACACCTTCCCCGCCGTTCGGGACCTCACCCACGCCGCCGTGCGCCAGGTGGAGGCTCTCTTCAATGCCCTCCAGAGCCGCGACGAGATGGAAACTCGGCGAGAGGAGCTGCAGGGCTCCTACGAGCGCATCATCCAGGCCTGGGCGGAGGAGATCACCCAGCTCGGCTGCGAGGTGAAGGGCCTGTGGCTGGTGGACTGGGACAACGGCGATGGCTACTACTGCTGGCGCTATCCCGAGGAGAGCCTGGCTCACTTCCACTCTTACGAGGACGGCTTCGCAGCGCGCATGCCCATCGCCTGAGCGCGGCGCGGGGGGCGCGGCTCAGCCGCTGATTCGCAAGAGCTCCTCGATCGACAGCCCTGCGAGCGAGCGCACGACGCGATCGGCTACCAGTCCATCCGCCGGATAGGTGTGGGCCACGCCCAGGGTGGCGAGGCCGGCAGCAGCAGCCGCCTGGAGGCCCCCCGGGCTGTCTTCGATGGCGAGCACTTCGTGAGGATGGAAGAGCCGATCCGGCAGCGGAGGTTGCGAGTTGAGCGCCTCGATACCGCGCAGATAACCCTGGGGATCGGGCTTTCCTTCGCTCACGTCCTCCGCGGTGACGAGCACCTTAAAGAAACGAGAGAGCCCGGCCTGATCGCAGGCAGCTTCCACTTCTTCCCGCAGGGCGCCGCTCACCACTCCCAGCGTGAGGCCCGCCGTCGCAGCACTCCGCACCAGCTCGCGAGCGCCGGGGAAGAACGGGTAGCCCTCCCGGCGGATCTGCTCGCGGTAGTAGCTCGCCTTGCGGGTGGTCAAGCGCACCACTTCCGCGGCACCCGCCGACTTGCCCGCAGCTCTCAAGGCCTGGGTGAAGCAGCCGCGGTCGTCCAGGCTGAGGTACTGGCGGTAGTAGACCTCCTCGCTGAGAACGATCCCCTCCTCGCCGAGCACCCGCGCAAAGAGGGCATAGTGGATCGGCTCGTCGTCCACCAGAACTCCATTGAAGTCGAACAGAATGGCCCGGAGCACGGCTGCATGATATCGCTCGCCGGGCAGGGCTCGTCTCTTTGCGCCTCGCTGCGAGGAAGTTGTAGCATCCCGCGCCGGTGAGCCGAACACGCCCAGAAGCTTCCCGTGGCCATATCGAGGTGATCACGGGAGGGATGTTCTCCGGCAAGAGCGAAGAGCTCGTTCGCCGGTTGAAGCGAGCCACCATCGCTCGCCAGCGGGTGCAGGTCTTCAAGCCGGTCACCGACACCCGCTCCGGCGTCGAAGTGGTGGCCACCCGGGACAATCGTCAGTTCGAAGCGGTGGCCGTGCCGACCAGCCGTGAGCTCCTGGCCCGGCTCGAGATCGGCGTGGAGGTGGTGGGCATCGACGAGGCTCAGTTCTTCGACCTCGAGCTGCCTCTGGTACTCAACCAGCTGGCCGATCTGGGGCTGCGAGTGATCGTCGCCGGGCTCGACCTCGACTACCGCCGGGAACCCTTCGGGCCGATGCCGGCCGTGCTGGCCCTGGCGGAGTTCGTGGACAAGATGCACGCCATCTGCGTCCGCTGCGGCGAGCGGGCGCACTACAGCTACCGCATCGCGGGAGGCAGTGAGCAAGTGGTGGTGGGAGACACGGAGACCTACGAAGCACGCTGCCGGAGGTGCTATGGAACTTGAAGCCGCGGCCGAGCGACAGCCGGCGATTCGTGTGGTGATGATGCCCAAGGACACCAACGCCCTGGGTACCATCTTCGGCGGCATCATCCTTTCCTACATCGACCAGGCCGGCGCCGTGGAGGCTCATCGCTACAGCCGCGGCAAGCTGGTGACCGTGGCCATGCACGAGGTGGAGTTCCTCGCTCCCGTGTTCGTGGGCGACCTGGTCACCTTCTGGACCGAGACGCTGCGCGTGGGCCGGACCTCGATCACCGTCAAGGTCACGGTGGAGGCCGAGCGCCCCTACGGCTCGCCCGCCCCGAAAACGCAAGTCACCGAAGCCGAGGTGGTCTACGTGCACGTGAACGAAGAGGGCCACCCCATCCCGGTCCGCACCGAGCCGGCCTGAGGCCTTTTCGGCCCGCGGGGCAACGGGCCAAGCCACCCAACGAAGGCGGTGACAAACCGCCGTGCTATTCTTTCGCCGATCGTCCACCCTGCGACGGCCAAGATGACTCTGGACCAGCAAGCCTCCACGCCATCTGGCGCCCCCTCGGACTCCGAGTTGATCCGGGCTGTCGCCAGTGGCGACGAAGCGGCCCTTTCCGAGCTCTACGACCGGCACGCCGCCCTGATTCTCGGACTCGCCCTGCGCATCCTGGGCCGCCGAGAGGACGCCGAGGAGACCCTCCAGGAGACCTTCGCGTACTGCTGGCAACAGGCCGGGCGCTATCAGGCGGATCGCGCCGCTGTGGTGACCTGGCTGCTCCTCGTGGCGCGCAGTCGAGCGATCGACCGGCTGCGCTCCCGCAAGGTCGCCGAGCGAGGCCAGGACTCGCTGGACGCGATCGAGGACGGGCTCCATACATCCTCGGAGGGTTTCTCGACCGTACTCTCTGAGGAAAGACGACGACGCGTGCGCGAGGAACTGGACCGGCTGCCCGAGGAGCAGCGGAATGTGCTCGAAATGGCCTTCTTCGCCGGCCTCTCTCAGGCGGAGATCGCAGCCGCAACGGCGATCCCTCTAGGAACAGTCAAGACGCGAACACTACTTGCGATGAAGAAGTTGCGGTCGGCATTGCGTCATGAGATCCGGGAGCTACTGTGAGCCTGCCATACGACCGCGAGGATGAGCTGATTCTCGCGCTTCTTGAAGCGAAGGAGCCGCTCCCTTCCGCCGAGCCTGCGGAAGAGGAGCAGGTGCTCTCGCGCCTATACGGAGAAGTTCTGGGGCTGGTGGCCCAGAGCGTGGAGCCCGTCGCTCCGCCTCCTCAGTTGAAGGATGCCTTGCTCGCTCGGGTTCGCAAGGGGGCTCCCCGCCTCTCGGCGGCTCCGGCCATCCGCGCCGTCGAGAAACCTGCCGCGACCGCAGAGCCTCCCGCGCCAGCGACGCCGACTTCCGCGCTGGAGTTCCGCAGCTTCCCACTGGCTCGACCTGAGCCTCCTCCGACGATCCGCAAGGCCCGCCGCTGGCCGGCTCTCCTCGCCGCGGGGCTCGCCCTCGTGAGCTCCACGGGAGCAGCCTGGTTCTGGACCCAGGCCCAGGAGTCGTCGAACCAGGTTCGCTTGCTCGAGCAGAAACTGGCCGCCGTCGGCCGAGAGCGGCAGCTGGCCCAGGCCGAGATCGCGAGCCTGAGGGAAGCGAGCGCCGGCCTGGTGGAGAAGCTCGCCCTGATCACTCGGCCAGGGGCCGCCGTCTGCGCCCTCAAGCCGCCCGGTGCCCTGCCGGCTCAGGCCCAGCCACTCGCCCGCGGGGCGCTGTTCGTCTCCTCAGACCATCAACACTGGTACCTCAAGGTGTCGGGGCTACGGCCAGTGGCCGAAGGCCGGGTCTACACCCTGTGGTTCATGACCGACGGCGGGCCGAGACCTGGCGGCGTCTTCAAGGTCGAGGCCGGCCACGAGGCGGAAATCGGCTCGGTGTCCATGCCGAGCGGCATGAAAGCCGTGCTGATCACTCTAGAGCCCACCCAGAGGGCCACCCAGCCGAGCGGTGATCAGGTGCTGTTCGGCAACGAGATGCTGCCGATCTCCTAGCGAGGGCGCCGGCGCTACGGTTTGGGAGGGCGGGTCGGCCTGAGTTCGACCACGCTCGGCAGGGCTCGATCCGGGTAGCGCAGCAGGTCCATCACCGTCCGCGCCACATCGACCGGCTGGAGCATCCAGTCGCGCTCTCCGGGCTTCGGGTGCCCGAATTCCGTGGCGACGCTTCCCGGCAGGATTGCCGCCACCTTCACGCCGTCCTTGCGCAGATCGAGCATGGCAGCCTCGGAGAGGCCCAGCAAGCCGAACTTGCTGGCGTTGTAGGCGGCACCTCCGGCGAACGGGTTGCGTGCGGCGAGCGAACCGATGTTGAAGATGAAGCCGCCGCCTCGCCTCCTCATGCCCGGAGCCACCGCCCGGAGGAAGTAGAAGCAGCCATCCAGGTTGGTGCCGATCACCTCTCGCCAGCTGGTGGCCGAAAGCTGGTCGACCGGGCCGAAGAGGCCCAAGCCAGCGTTGTTCACCAGGCAATCGATGCGGCCGGCCCAAGCCTCCACCTGACGAACGAAGGCCTCCACTTCAGCGCTCTCCCGGACATCGACCGCCTCACCGGTGACCCTCTCGCCGAAGCGGCCGGAAAGGGCCGCCACAGCCTGGGCCACCGAGCTCGCGTGGCGACTGCAGAAGAAGACCTGCCAGCCCTCCTCCGCCAGGGCCTCGACCACAGCGCGGCCGATCCCCCGACTGCCGCCGGTCACCAGGGCCACTCTCTCTTCGCCGGGCTGGCTCATGGGCCTAATGTAGCACCAGGCGGCATCCCTGGTAGGCTCGGATCGACGGGGCAAAGCAAAGAGCAGCCGTCTTACCGAGGGTCCAGGCTCGGGAGGGGCTGCAATTGAGAATGGAATACCAAGCTCCGACAACGCGTTTCCCCTGGCGAAAGGAGAGGCGAGGACCATGTTCTTCGACCCTATCTACTTCCTGTTCGTTGGCCCGGCGCTGGTGCTCTCGCTGTGGGCCAGCTGGCGCACCAAATCGGCCTTCAACAAGTACTCGCAAGTCCGCACCATGCGGGGCCTGACCGGCGCTCAGGCCGCCCAGGCCATGCTCGAACGCTCCGGCATCTCGGACGTCCAGGTGGTTCCCACCAACGGTTTCCTGTCCGACCACTACAACCCGGTGAACAAGACCCTCGCTCTTTCGGAAGCCGTCTACGGCAGCAACTCGGTGGCCGCGGTGGGCGTGGCCTGCCACGAAGCGGGGCACGCCATCCAGCACGCCCGGGCCTACAAGCCGCTCTGGCTGCGCTCGGCGCTGGTGCCCACAGCCGGCATCGGCTCGAACCTGGGTATCTTCGTGATGATGTTCGGCCTGATGTTCCACAGCCAGAACATGGTGCTGGTGGGCGCCGCGCTCTTCTCTCTGGTGTTGGTCTTCCAGGTGGTCACCCTGCCGGTGGAGTTCGACGCCTCGGCCCGGGCGAAGCGGCTCGCCGGCGAGTACGGCCTGGTGGCCGGCGCCGAGCAGGAGGGCATGAACCGCGTGCTCAACGCCGCGGCCCTGACCTACGTGGCCGCGGCCGCTTCGACCCTCGCAACGCTGCTCTACTACCTCTTCCGCTCCGGCCTCTTGGGCGGCCGCAGCCGCGACTGAGCCCTGCCTCTCGCTTCTACTCGGCGGGCTCGCCCAGAAGTTCGATGAGCTCCATCCGCCGAGTGAAGAGCTCTTGAGGAGTAGCGGCCTCGAGCACCAGCCGCAGGTAGGGCTCGGTGTTCGAGGGCCGCACGTTCGCCCACCAGGACGGGAACTGCACGGTGACGCCATCGAGATGGTCGATCTGGCCGCCCGCGTACTGGGCCTCGAAGGCTCGCATCTTCTCGGCCTTGTCCTCCACCTCGAAGTTGATCTCTTCGCTCTTGGCGTAGCGATGGAGCGGGGCGACGATCTGCGAGAAGGGCTTGCCGGCCTTCCACATCAGGTTGAGGATCTCGAACACCGCGAGCAGCGAGCAGTCGGCGAAGTAGTTGGCCCTGAAGTAGTAGTGGCCGGCGAGCTCGCCGCCGAAGATGCCGTCGTCCCGCCTCAGGGTGGCCTTGATGAACGAGTGGCCCACCCGTTCGCGCACCGGCACGCCGCCCTTCTCCCGGATGTACTCGGCCACGGCCCGCGAAGAGCGCAGGTCGTAGACCACGGTCTTGCCGGGGTTGTCGGCCAAGAGCTCGCCGGCGATCAGCGCGGTGGCGAGGTCGCTGCCCACGGGCTCACCGGTCTCGTCGACGAAAGCGGCCCGGTCGGCATCGCCGTCGAAAGCCACGCCGAGGTCGGCTCCGTGCTCGCGCACGGCCTTCATCAGGTCGCGGAGATTCTCTCGCTTCAGCGGGTTGGCCTCGTGGTTCGGGAACGTGCCGTCGAGCTCGAAGTAGAGGGGGATGAGCTCGATGCCTGCCTGCTCGAGGATCGGCCGGTAGAGGGTCCCCATGCCGTTGCCGGCATCTACGACCACCTTGAGCCTGCGGGCCCCAGCCGGACGATGGAGGTAGGAGAGCACGTGCTGGCTGTAGGCCTCGAAGACCGAGCCCTGGCGCAGCTCCCCCCGGTGGGTGCTGGTGGGCAGCGGCCCCACCGTCACCAGCTTTTCGATCAGCGGGATGCCCTCGTCGCCGGAAACCGGCCGGGCTTCGTGGCGGCTGAACTTGAAGCCGTTATAGCGGGCCGGGTTGTGGCTGGCGGTCACCTGCACCCCACCGGCCGCGCCCAGGGAGCCCACCGCGAAGTAGTTGGTGGGCGTGGTGGCGAGGCCGATGTCGAGCACATCGAGCCCGCTCGCACGGATGCCCTCGATCAGCGCAGCGGCGAGCGGCTCGCCATGGGAGCGCATGTCCCGACTCACCACCACGGTGGGATTGGCGGCCACCTGGCCGGCGTCGAGCACGGCCCGGAAAGCCCGGCCGATCCGGTCGGCCACAGACTCGTCCAGCTGATCAGGGTAGGTACCTCGTACGTCGTAAGCCTTGTAGATTCCGGCCATCTGGCTCCCCTTGTCTCACACTTTCTCGATGGCGAAGGCGAACTCGAGCTCCTCGACGGGTGAGCTCGCGAGCTCTGCCGCATCGCTCTCGCCTAGAAGCTCGACCGCCAGCGTCTCGCCGGCGATCCACTCACGGTGGGCGGCCACCGCCGCATCGAGCTCGGCGTCCGCGCGGTAGCGCACTCGGATGCGGTTTGCGTAGTCCAGCCGGGCATCCTTCCGGGCGCTTTGAATCTTGTGCACAACTTCCCGAGCCCGGCCTTCGGCGATGAGCGCCGGGCTGAGTTCGGTGTCGAGCGCCACCAGGAGCACCGAGTCTCCAGCGGTGGCGAGGCCCGGCTTCTCGATCAGCCGGATGTCCAGCTGGTGGCGGCCGAGCCGCAGGGGCTCGCCGTCGATCCTCAGCTCGATTTCTCCCTCGCGGTCGAGCCGCTCGACCAACTGGTCGCCGTCGGCCACCTCGAGCGCCGCCTTCACCTTGGGCATGCGCGGCCCGAGCTCGCGGCCGAGAGCGCGGAAATCCGGCCGCACCTCGTGGTGCACGAAGTCGCTGCGCCGCTCGGCCCAGCGGATCTCCTTGACGTTGAGCTCCTCGGCGATCAGTTCCTCGAAGCGCTCGATGTTGCCGCGGAAACCGGCCTCGGAACTCGCAACCAGGGTGACGCCGGCCAGCGGTTGGCGGGTCTTGATCTCGTGGGTGTTGCGGGCCGCTCGGCCGAGGGAGACCACCCGCTGCGCATCCCTCATGCACTGCACCAGAACCTCGGCATCACCCCCGAGGCGCTCCGTCAAGTTCAGCGCTCGAGGCCAAGCCTCGAGATGCACGCTCTCGGCGGCCCTACCGCCCTGGCTGCGCTCGAGGTGGCCGTGGAGCACTTCGGCCACGAAGGGCGTGAAGGGAGCGATCAACCGCGAGAGGGTGGTGAGCACCTGGTAGAGGGTGCAGTAGGCGGCTTCCTTGTCCGGCCCCTCGGAGCCGGCGGACCAGAACCGAGCCCGGCTGCGCCGGATGTACCAGTTGGTGAGGTCGTCCAGGAACGTCTCGAGGGCTCGAGCCGGTTCGACGATCAAGAAACCGGACAGCCCCTCGGTGACCCCTCGAACCAGTTCGTCCAGCCGCAGCAGAATCCAGCGGTCGAGCTCGGCTCGCTCCTCGATCGGCGGCTCGGCCGCCCGGCCCGGATGCCAGCCGTCCAGGTTGGCGTAGATGGTGAAAAAAGAGAGGGCGTTCCACAGCGGGATGAGGAAACTCTGAGTGGCCTCCCGCACCAGCCGGGCCGAGAAGCGGGAGGTCTGCTCCGGATCGTTGACGTAGAAGTACCAGCGCAAGGCATCCGCCCCGGTCTCGGCGAGCACCGCCATCGGGTCCACCACGTTGCCGAGGCGCTTGGACATCTTGCGCCCCTTCTCGTCGTTGACGTGGCCCACCACGATGCAGTTCTTGTAGGTGACCGAGCCGAAGAGCAGCTGGCCGAGCACGTGGAGGGTGTAGAACCAGCCGCGGGTCTGGTCGACTCCCTCGGAGATGAAGTCGGCCGGGAACTGCCGCAGACCCTCGTCTCCCTCGAGCAGCTGGCGATTCTCGAACGGGTAGTGGTGCTGGGCGAAGGGCATCGAGCCCGAATCGAACCAGGCGTCGATCACCTCTTCCACCCGGCGCATCGTGCCCGAGCCGCAGCGGGCGCAAGTCCAGGTGATCTCATCGACGTACGGTCGATGGGGGTCGAACTGGCTGCGGTCGTAGGGGTCGGCCGGAAGCGCTCGGCCGGCGGCCTGGAAGAGCTCCGCGTAGGAGCCCACCACTTGCTTGGCTCCGCATTGCGGCTGGTCGCAGCGCCACACCGGCAGCGGCGTCCCCCAGTAGCGGCGGCGCGAGAGCGCCCAGTCCACCATGTTCTCCAGCCAGTTGCCGAAGCGACCCTCGCCCACGTGAGCGGGGTGCCAGACCACTTCGCGGTTGCGTTCGATCAGCTCCTGCTTCTGCCGGGTGGTGGCGACGAACCAACTCTTGGTGGCGTACTGCAGCAGGGGCGTGTCGCAGCGCCAGCAGAACGGATAGCTGTGCTTGTAGCGCTCGCTGTGGAGCAGGCGGCCACGGGCTTTCAGGTTCTGGACGATGGGGGCGTCCGCCTCCTTGAACCACAGCCCGGCGAAGGGCTCGAGGCCACCTCGCTCGGAGATGCGGCCGTTCGCCTCAACGGTCTGGAACATCGGCAGGCCGTACTTCTGGCCGGTGGCGTAGTCGTCCGCGCCGAAGGCCGGAGCGGTGTGAACGATACCGGTGCCGTCCGAGACGGTGACGTAATCGGCGGTGACCACTCGCCAGCCGTGCTCATCGCAGGGCGGCGGCTCGAAGGCCGAGGGTCCGAGAGTGCGATCCGCCGGCTCCACGGGGAAAGGCCGTTCATAGCGGAGCCCGGCGAGATCGCGCCCCAGGATCCGCACCCGGGCCGGCTGCTCACGCAAGTCCCGGCGCTGGCGCTTGCCCTCTACCTCCTGGTCGAAGGGCACGGGAACCTCGATGGCGTCCGCGAAGAGGGCAAGCTCCCCGGGGCGGTGCGGCAGCTCGACCACGCGGTAGACGATCTCGGGGTGGACGGCGAGGCCGGTGTGGCCGGGAGTCGTCCAGGGCGTGGTGGTCCAGGCCAGAAGCGAGAAGCCAAGCGGGGTCTCCCAGCTGCCACCGTCGGTGGTGGCGAGCCGCTGGCCAGGCCGGGCGGGAAAGAGCACCCAGATCGACGGATCCTCGGTGTCCTTGTAGTTCTGCGCCACCTCGTGGGAGGACAGCGTGGTGCCGCAGCGGGCGCAGTAGGGCTGGACCTTGTAGCCCTCCTCGAGCAGCCCCTTGCCCTCGAGCTCGGCGAGCGCCCACCACACGGACTCCACGTACTCGTTGGTGTAGGTGAGGTAGGCGTGGTCGAGGTCCAGCCAGTAGCCGAGGCGCTCGGTCATCGCTCGCCAGTCCCGCTCGTAGGTGAGCACGCTCTCGAGGCAGGCCTGGTTGAACTGGGCGATGCCGTAGGCCTCGATCTCTTTCTTGCCGGAAAAGCCCAGCTTCTTCTCGACCTCGATTTCCACCGGCAGGCCGTGAGTGTCCCAACCGGCCTTCCTGGCCACGTGGTAGCCCTGCATGGTGCGGAAGCGGGGGAAAAGGTCCTTCACCACCCGCGACACCACATGGCCCACATGGGGCACGTTGTTGGCGGTGGGAGGTCCTTCGAAGAACACGAACGGGCCCTCGGGGGCCGGCTTGGCGAGGGTCTTCTCGAAGATGCGCCCTGCCTTCCAGCGCTCGAGCACCTCCTGCTCGAGCCGTGTGAAGGGGTACCCGGGCGGCAGCTCTGGAAACGGGGCAGAGGAAGAGTTCTGGCTCATCTTGGGGGGTCCGGCCGAAACGGCGTGGCGGCGTATTCTAGCCCGCCAGGGCGGGAGCGGGCGACTCTCGCCCGAAGCTAGAGGCTTGCGCCGACGTCGCCGAGGAAGTTGAGCAAGCCGCGGCAGAAAGCCCGGGGCTGCTCGGCATGAGGCAGGGTGGCACTGCCCTCGAAGACCTGCAGCTCGCTACCATGGAGATGGCGCAGCCAAAGGTCGGCCGCTTCGACCGGCGGCTGCACGGCCTGGCGACCCCAGACCAACCAGCTCGGGCAGGTGAGACGCGGCAGCAGCTCTCGAGCGTTGTGGTTCAGGTAACCGGCCACATAGGCTGCCAGCGCACTGTGAGCACCCCGCTGGTGACTTGCCACATAGTGATGCTCGACCAGCGAGGGCGTGGCCGTTTCCTCCGAGGCGAAGACTTCCTGCCTCAGGTGGTGGGACAGGCTCTTCTTGCTGGTGTAGAGGTTCAGGGCCGAGGTGCCGAGCACCGGCACCTTGAGCAGGCGGTGAACCAGGGCGTCCTTCAAATCCGGCTGCTCGCTGTGGACCTCCAAGCCCTGGGGAACCACCAGACCCAGGGCGCGGACCCGCTCGGGGTAATCCACCGCGATCTGCAAAGCATAGGCAGCCGGCAAGCCAGCAGCGAGGATCACCGCGCGCTGGCCGATGACGTCGTGGAGGAAATCGTCGATCAACTGGATGTAGAGCTCGCCGTCGTAGGTGATGGCGGGCTTTTCCGAGCGCCCCCAGCCCAGGAGGTCCGGCACGAAGATGCGGAAGCGATCCTCCAGCAGCTGCGCGACGTCCCGCCACTCTTCGCCGCTGTGGCCAGGGCCGAAGGAGTGGAGCAGGAGCAGGGGCGGCCCCGAGCCCATCCGCTGGAAGCTCACTTCGCCCTCGCTCCAGGCGTACCGCTGGGTGCGACCCCAGCGAGCCGGTTGGAGCTTGCCGGCCCGTTTGCGGATCACCGCGTTGGCGATCGCCGGCACACCCACGGCGGCAGCGCCGATCAGAAGCCCCTGGAGCAGGCGCTTCCGGCGCTTGCGGCGCAACATCTCTTCGGCGTTCTCGGCGGCCATAGCGGCGAGGAGGATAGCAAAAAGGGCCCTGCAGGCTGGCTCAGGAGGCCTTTTCCAGTGCCTCCGGGAGCAGCACCACGGCGGTGCCGTAGGCCAGGAGCTCGGCCGCCCCGCGGGTGAGCTCGGCGGTCGAGAAGCGCACGGCGACCACGGCGTCCGCGCCGAGCTCTCGAGCTTCGGCCACCATGCGGTCCAGGGCCTGCTCCCGCGCTTCGGCGATCAGTTTGGTGTATTCCGGAATCTCGCCGCCCACCAGATTGCGCAGCGCAGCCATGATGTCGCGGCCGAGGTGGCGGCCTCGAACTGAGTTGCCCCGAACCAGGCCCAGGGTGCGGACGATCCGCTGACCCGAGACCTCGTCGGTGGTGGCCACGATCATTTCTCCACCCTCCGGTAGCGATCGGTGCGAGCCACTCGCAGCCGATCGATCAGCGCCGAAGCCAGCAGCAAGAGGAAGCCGCTCGCCGGGGCGAACACCACCAGCTTCAGCCACAGGCCGGCCGGCGAGCGACCCACCTGCCAGAGCACGAACAACACCAAGCCGGCCAGCCACAAGCCCAAGAGGCCCCAGCCCAGGTTACGCGCCAGCCCGCTGCCCACGGTGCGGGGCAACTCGCTCCACTGCTCGTCGGCGGGTAGCTTCAAGCGAGTGCCGCGCGCCGCCTGCCGCATGCGGGCCAGATCTTCGAACAGCTTGCGAGCTTCGGCATCTCGCTCGAGGTGCAATCGTACCCGCTGCTCCTCGGCTTGGGTGAGCTCGCCGTCGAGGTAGCCGGAAATAAGGGCATCGTCGAAAGGCCGGCTATCCTCGCTCACAAGGGGCTCCTTCTCCGCTGATCCGCTCGGGCTCGAGCCTCCACCAGCTCGCGCAAGCTGGCACGAGCCCGGTGCAGCCGGGACATCACGGTACCGAGGGGTACGCTCAGCACCTCGGCAATCTCCGCGTAGGAGAGGTCCTGGTAGTCGCGCAGGACCAAGATCTCCCGTTGAGCCTCGGGCAGGGCCCGCAGCGACTCCCACAGCCTCTCGGCCAGCTCGCGACGGGCGAAGCTGGTCTCCGGGTCGTCTTCGCGGTCCACCAGTTCGGGCCGGTAGCCGCCTTCCTCGGTCTCGATCGGCTCGGCTCGCCGCACTTTCCGGCGGCGCACCAGATCGACTGCACGGTTGCGCACGATCGAAAGCAGCCAGGGTTTGACCGGCAGCCCGGAGTTGAAGCGGTTGAGCTTGGAGAAGAAGCGCAGGAGGGCGTCCTGGGCCACGTCGAGAGCGTCGTCGGGGTCGCCCAGAAGCTGCAAGGCCAGCAGGTAGGCCGGCTGGCGATAGCGCCGGGCCAGCTCGTCGCAGGCAGCGGAGTCGCCGGAGCGGGCACGGTTCACCAGCTCGCTTTCACCAGCGAGGGGAGCCGCGGCCAGGGGAATGCGAGGCAGGGCCATCTCAGTGTTCACGACTATGACATACGCCGCCCCTGGCAGACCTATTCGCTCCCGGCCTGGTGCCGCCTCGAGGATTCGAGTAGCTTTGATCCATGCAGCCCGAGGTCTCGGTGGTCATCCCCACCTTCAACCGCATGGATGTGCTGCCCGAGGTGTTGGCCGCTCTCGAGGCTCAGGTGGGGGCCCCGGCCTTCGAAGTGATCGTGGTCAACGACGGCTCCACCGACCGGACGGCCGAGTTCCTGGCCAGCCGGTCGAGCTCGCTCCCGCTGACAGTTCTCGAGCAGGAGAATCGCGGCCCCGCCGCCGCTCGGAACCGGGGCGTCGCCGCCGCCACTGGGACGAGGGTGGCCTTTCTGGGGGACGACACCGTCCCGACTCCCACCTGGCTCGCAGCCCACCAGGCCGCCCATCGCCGCTTCGGCGACGACCCTCGGCGGGCCGTGATCGGCTACACCCGCTGGCACCCACGGATGCGCCTCAGTCCCTTTCTCCGCTACATCAACGAGTACGGGCTGCAATTCGGCTATGCCCTGATCGACCAGCCGGACGAGGTTCCCTTCAATTTCTTCTACACCTCGAACCTCTCGCTCTCCCGGGAGCTGCTGGTCGCCGAGCCGTTCGACCTCCGCTTTCCCTACCCGGCCTGGGAGGACATCGAAGCCAGCTATCGGCTCTTCACCCGCCGCGGCCTCAAGCTGGCCTACGAGCCCCAGGCGGTGGTCGAGCACGATCACCCCACGGAGATCCGCCGTTTTGCCGCCCGACAGGAGAAGGCCGGTTACTGCGCCGTGGTTTTCAGCCGCCTGCATCCCGAGCTGGGCGGCTTCGTGGGAGTGGGAGATCAAGGGCCACCGCCCCTGCCTCCGAGGCTCCGGCAACGGGCACTCGAAGGCCTGGTCCGGGCCTTGCAAAAACTCCCTGTCGAGCTCCCGCGCTTGTGGGAGGAGGTTCTCCGGTACCATTACATCCAGGGCCTCCACCGCGGCTGGAAACAAGGCGCAGGGCTCGGAAAGGAGACTTGAGTCATGTTCCAAGGACGGAAGATCTCAACTCCGGCGACAGCGGCCACGGCCGCCGCGTTCGCCGTGATGCTCCTGGCGGGCCAGGCTGTGGCGGCCGGCGAGGGACGGCAGCGCCCACCCAGCGACAGCGGCAGCCAAACGACTCGGGTGGAACGTACCGGCGGCAGTTCCGGCTCCGAGAGCCACTCGTCGGGCTCCTCGTCCGCCCGCTCGGGCGGCTCGTCCTCCGTGGGCTCTCAGGGCTCGACCCCATCGCGGAGTGACCACGGCTCCTCGGGTGCCGGCCGCACCCGTAGCCACGGCGGCTCGAGCGGCGGTGCCGAACGGGTCGACCGCGGGCACGGCGGCTACTACGACGGCCACCGGGGCGACTACGGCCACTCGCACCACAGCTACTCTCACGGCTACTACTACCCCCGCAGCTATTGGGGCGGCTGGGGCTGGTACTACTGGCCCTGGTGGTGGGACTATCCCGGCTACTACGACTACCCGCCTCGCTACTACGACCGTGAGCGCTACGGAGCCTACGCAGAAGGCAACGGCGCTCTCGACTTCGACGTCAGCCCGGAAAACGCCGAGGTCTACGTGGACGGCCAGTTCGTGGGCACGGCGGACGATCTCGACGGCTTCCCCTCATATCTCTGGCTGCCCAAGGGCACCTACGAAGTGACCGTCTACCTCGACGGCTACAAGACCCTCACCCGCACCTTCAAGATCCTGCCGGGCGTGGTCCTCGACGTCGAGGACACTCTGGTGCCGGGGCCTTCCGTGCGGCCTGTGCCGCCGCCCGAGCCTCGGGACTTCGGCGGCCGCCCGCCTGCGGTCGAGGACGACGATCGCTACCCGTCGCGCGACGAGCCGAGTGAGCAGGAGCCGAGCCACTCGGAGATGCAAGGTGATGCCGGACGGCTCAAGCTGAGCCTGATCCCGAGCGACGCCACGGTCTACCTGGACGGCCACTTCCTCGGCACGGCGACCGAGCTCAGCCGGCTTCACGCCGGGCTGCTGCTCGACGCCGGAAGCCACCGGTTGGAGATCGTGCGGCCGGGCTACAAGAGCGTCGAAAAGCGGGTCAATGTGCGGGCGGGCGAGGAAATCGAGCTCGAGATCCAGCTCGAAGAGGCGGAGTGAAGCGAGTTTTCGAGGAGGCGGTCAGGAGTTGTCGTTCTTGACCACCTCTTTCTCCATGGCGATCAGCCAGCGCTTGCGTTCCTGGCCCCCGACGAAGCTGCCGATACCGGACTTGTGCGTCACCACACGATGACAGGGGATCAGGATCGGCAGCGGGTTCGTCATCAGGATCGCCAGCACTTGTCGGTAGGCCTCGGGTCGGCCGGCCAGCTCGGCGATCTTGTTGTAGGTGCGGGTCTTGCCGATGGGGATTTTGGCCGTTTCACGGAACACCCGACGAGCAAAACTTAAAAGCTCATACTCGCTCAAGTCGTACTCGAGCTCCAGGTGAGTTCTGGCTCCTGCGAAGTATTCAGAAAAACGCCCGAAGACTTCGTCCAGGAAGTCATGCCCCTCCACTTCCGCAAAGGGCAGGTATTCTCCGCGCTCGACCTCCGAGGGATCGATCACCACCCGGGTGATCACCGAGCCCTTGAGCGAGAGCCCCAGCTCACCGATGGGCGTGGGCAGGAGGATCTTCAGTCGCTCCTCCGGCAAGGCGCCTGCTGAGGCTACCTGAGCCGTGTTTTCCGACATGGCGCGCAAGATTAGCATGGCCCGCCGAGCTGTCGGCGCATAGAATGCCTGGAGCCCCGGCCGGGCCGGAAACCAAGCCTGGGGGCGGTGTCTAGAGCCATGAACCCCCGTGCCTTGCGATGGTCAGAGCTGCGCTGGCCCGAAGTGGCCGAACTGCCCGCTCGCCGCCTGGTGGGCATTCTTCCCGTGGGCGCGGTCGAAGCGCACGGTCCCCATCTGCCGCTCAACACCGACGAAGTGATCGCTCTCGCGATGGCCGAAGAAGGAGGTGCGCTGCTCGCGCGAGCCGGCTGGACGGCCGTGTTGCTGCCGCCGATCTCCTACGTGGCCGCGCCCTTCGCCGCCTCTTTTCCAGGCACTTTCTCGCTCAGTCCTGAATTGGTGACTCGCCTGGTCCTGGAGGTCGCCGAGAACTGGGCCCGGCACGGTGCCCGCGCCTTGGTGCTCGCCAACGCTCATCTCGACCCGGCCCACTTGAAAGCACTCGAACAGGCGCGCCTCGATGCGGCCGAGCGGCTGAGCATGCCGGTCGTGTTCCCGAACCTGGCGCGTCGCCCGTGGGCTCTGCGACTCACCGAAGAGTTCCTCTCGGGGGCCTGCCACGCCGGCTGCTACGAAACCTCGATCGTTCTCGCTACCCGACCCGACCTGGTGCGGATGGACCTGGCTCACAGGCTGCCTGCGAACTCCACGTCGCTCTCCGAGGGTATCCGCCAAGGCAAGGCGAGCTTCGAGGAACTCGGCGGGCACCAGGCCTACTTCGGGGATCCCGCCGCCGCCACCGAGGCCGAAGGCCGCCGGACCCTCTCCGCTCTCGGTGGCATCGTGGCGGACGCTGCCCTGGCCGTTCTGGGAGAAGCTCCATGAGACCTTTGACCGGCAAATGCGCCGTGGTGACAGGCGGCGGGAGGGGGATCGGCCAGGCCGTGGCCGAGGAGCTCGCCGCCGAGGGAGCCGCCCTGGTGGTGGCGGCCCGGTCCCTCTCGGAGGTGGAAGCGGTGGCGGCCCGGCTGCGTTCGAGCGGTGCTCAGGCCTTGGCCGTCTCCTGCGATGTGACCGACCCCAAGCAGGTGGCCGAGCTCGGCTCCCGGGCCCGAGAGCTCACCGGCCAGGTCGACATTCTGGTCAACAATGCCGGTATCGCCTCCTCGGCACCGCTCAAGAGCCTGGAGCTCGCGGACTTCGAGCGCATCCTCGCCGTGAACGTGCGCGGCGTCTTCCTCTGCACCAAGGAGTTCGCCCCCGAGATGGCCCAGCGGGGCTGGGGTCGGGTGGTCAACGTTGCCTCGGTCGCCGGTCTGCGCGGCGCCGCGTACATTTCGGCCTACACGGCTTCCAAGCATGCCGTACTCGGGCTCACCCGCTCGCTCGCGATCGAGCTCGCCGCCAAGGGAGTGACGGTCAATGCTGTGTGCCCCGGCTACGTGGAGACGCCGATGACCGAGGGCTCGGTGCGGATGATCGTCGAGAAGACCGGCTTGCCGCCTGCCGAAGCGCGGGAACGGCTCGCCCGCATGAGCCCCCAGAAACGAATCTTCGAGCCCGACGAGGTGGCCTACCTGGTTCGCTGTCTGTGCGATCCGCGAGCGCGTGGCGTCAACGGCCAGGCCTGGGCCCTGGATGGCGGAGACACCTACCCATGATCGCCTTGACGCCGATCAATCCCGAATCCCTGGGAGCTCCCCACGGCTACAGCAACGGCGTGCTGGTGCCGGCCGGCGCCAGGCTGCTGTTCGTGGCCGGCCAGGTGGCCTGGAACGCTGACCAAGAGATCGAAAGCGACGACTTCTGTGTCCAGTTCGACACGGCTCTCGCCAACGTGCTCACGGTGGTGCGCGCCGCAGGAGGCAGCGCCGAGAGCATCGCCCGTCTCACCTGCTACGTCACGAGCCGAGAAGCCTACCTGGCGGACCTTGCGACCCTAGGCAAGGTGTACCGCCAGCACATGGGCCGGCATTTCCCGGCGATGGCGCTGGTGGAGGTGCGGGCCCTGGTGGACCCCCGGGCCCAGGTGGAGATCGAGGCCACAGCCGCTCTGGCCTAGGAAGCCGCGGTCGAAAGGAATCGCGATGCCGATCAACCCCAAGAACTTCCTCTACCAACACGACCCCGCTACCGCTGTGGCGACCGTGACGCTGAACCGCCCCGAGCGCCTGAACGCCTTGACCTTCGAGGTGTATCGCGAGCTCAAGGAGACTTTTCTCGACCTCGACCAGGAGCCCGACGTCCGCGCAGTGGTGCTCACCGGCGCCGGCCGTGCGTTCTGCTCGGGCGGCGACGTGGAGGACATCATCGGCCCCCTGCTCGACCGCGACTACGAGGGCCTGCTCGACTTCACTCGCGCCACGGGCGCTCTGATCCTGAGCATCCTGCGCTGCCGGCGGCCGGTGGTCGCCGCCTTGAACGGCACGGTGGCCGGAGCCGGAGCGGTGATTGCCTCGGCCTGCGATCTACGGGTGGCGGCCGAGACGGCGAAGATCGCCTTTCTCTTCACCCGAGTGGGGCTTTCCGGAGCGGATATGGGCGCTTCTTGGCTGCTGCCTCGGCTGGTCGGCCTGGGCCGAGCGACCGAGCTGTTGATGACCGGTCGTTTCGCCTCCGCGGAGGAAGCCCGCTCGATGGGCCTCTACAACCGCGTGGTGCCGGAGGGCGAGGCGCTCTCGGAAGCTCACCGCTTGGCCGAGGAGCTCGCACGGGGCCCCTCCTTCGGCTTGGCCGTGACCAAGCAGCTCCTGCTGCGAGAGGCCACCCTGGACGTCGAGAGTGCGATGGCCTCGGAAACCGAGATCCAGGCTGCTTGCATGCTCGATCCCAACTTCCGGGAGGCTCATCAAGCTTTCCTCGAGAAGCGAAAGCCGGTGTTCCGATGACCCCTTGGCTCGACATCGCCACCCTCAAGCCTTTCCTCCGGCCTCACCACTCCGAGCTAGGAGTCTGGGCCGAGGAGTTCGCCCGCGAGCACCTGGCCCCTCGGCGGGAGCCGGCGAACGACGCCGAGGCCCGTCAAGAGGCCCGGCAGATCGCCGCGACGCTCGGCGAAGCCGGTTGGTTCAGCTGGGCGGTGCCGCCGGAGCACGGTGGCCGGGTCACGGCGCCGGATCTCGTGGCTTGCTGCCTGCTGCGAGAGGCGCTGGCGGCGGCCTCGCCCCTGGCGGATGCGGTTTTCGCTCTCCAGGCCCTGGGCTCGATGCCGATCACTCTCGGCGGTTCGTCGGCTCAGCAGCAACGCTTTCTGCCGGGTGTGGTGCGGGGCAGCCAGGTGGCCGCCTTCGCCATGACCGAGCCGGAAGCCGGATCGGATGTCTCGTCGTTGGCGACCACCGCCACGCGCATCGAGGGCGGCTACGAGATTTCGGGCCAGAAGACGTTCATCTCGAACGCAGGCATCGCCGACTTCTACTGTGTCTTCGCCCAGATGGATCCTGCGGCTGGCGCCCGTGGCATCGGTGCCTTCGTGGTGCCGGCTGCGCGGGCTGGGCTGCGCTTCGTGCGGCCCCAGTTGCTCTCCTCGCCCCATCCGCTCGGCGAACTGGCCCTGGAAGGCTGCCGGGTGGACTCTTCGGCCCTGATCGCGGGCCCGGGCGACGGCTTCAAGCTGGGGATGAGGACGCTTGACCGCCTCCGACCCACCGTGGCGGCCGCCGCCTGCGGCATGGCCGCCCGTGCCCTCGACGAGGCCCTTCGCCACGCCCGGGAGCGCAAGCAGTTCGGCCGTCCTCTCGCCGAGCACCAGTTGGTTCAAGAGAAGCTCGCCCGGATGGCGACCGACCTCACCGCGGCTCGGCTCTTGACCTACCGGGCCGCGGCCATACTGGACAGCGGCGCCGAGCGAGCCACTCTCGAGGCGGCGATGGCCAAGTCCTTCGCCACCGAAGCGGCGCAGCGCGTCGTCGACGACGCGGTTCAGATCTTGGGTGGCCGAGGCGTGATGGCCGACCACCCAGTGGATCGGCTCTATCGCTCGGTGCGGGCGTTGCGGATCTACGAGGGCTCCACCGAGGTGCAGTACCTGGTGATCGCCCGCGAACTCGCGCGGCGCTGACCCCCTGACCGGCTACCGGCCCACCGTGGTCAGACCTTCGGCCTCCGCGGCAGCGCGTAGCCTTGCGTCGTAGGCAACGAAGCGGAGGGGAGTTTCTACACGCTCCTGAAGCAGTAGGCAGGAGGCAAGCTGGATCGCATCTCCCGCTCTCAGCGGATGCCGGGCGAGGAGAGCCCGCGCCCGAGTGGTCACGCTCTCCGTGAACTCCAGAATGTAGAAGCTCTGAGAATCGAGAGCCAGTGTGTCCAGGATCTCGTTGCGCTCGGCCAGGGGCAGCGCCCCCTCCCTGCAGAGCCGGCCGAGAGCCGAGGCGATCTCGACGAACGACAGCCTGGACATGGCTGCCAGGCAGGTTGGGAAAAACTCGCGAAGAGCCCCGCTATCCCACTCTTCTACGTAGAGCTTTACCAGCGCGCTGGCGTCGTAGAACGCAATCAGAATCGATCCTCACGCTCGGCGACCAAGAGCGTCGACGCCAGCTTCCCTTGGACTCGACGCGGTTGGAAGGGAGCCAACGCCCGACTCTTGGGCAGAGTGAGCAGACCGCCCCTCGCCAGCTCGGCGAGCTGCGCCTGGACGCCGGTTTCGCCGCTGGCGATGGGCCGCAGCTCAGCCACTGGACGGCCATGCTCGGTCACCAGGATGACCTCGCCCTGGCGGACCCTCCGGAGATAGGTACCCAGGCGATTCTTGAGCTCGCGAGCGCCGACGGCCAGATTCATGTGGCCACAGTAGCTCTTTTTTCCGCGCCTGTCCAGAGCTAGTCCGGCCTGTCAGCGCGGGGCCTTCGCTATACTGCCGCCCAGACGCCATGTGGAAGCCTCCGGAGCGCATCAAGCACGAACGCCCGGCCGGCGGCTGGCCGAGCCGGGAGGAAGCTGCGCGCTCGCGGCTTTTCTCGCCGGTCCGGCTGGGCCCGATCGAACTCGAGGAGCGCACTTGGGTGCCGGCCATGGTGCCCTGGCGGGCCACGGAAGACGGCTTCGTCTCGGACCAGGTGCTGGAGTGGTACGGCCGCTTCGCCCGCGGCCGGCCCGGTGCGATCGTCGTCGAGGCCACCGGTATCCGCGACATACCCAGCGGCCCGTTGCTGCGCATCGGCCACGACCGCTTCCTGCCGGGACTCGCCGAGCTGGTGGCGACCGTGCGCGAAGCGAGCGGAGGGCGCACCCGCCTGCTCATCCAGATCCTCGACTTCCTCAGTATCCGCCGACGGCCGGAGCCGGAGAAGTTCTTCAGCCGCTTCCTGGCGATCAACGACCGCCACCGCGACTACTTCGGCGCCAAGCTAGGCGACGAGGAAATCCGCCAGGCCCTGGCCGGCTTGCCGGAGGCCGAGCTCGAGCTGGCCCTCACAGCCCGGGAGCTCGAGTCCCTGCGCTTCGGCTATCGCCAGCGCGTGACGGACCTCGACTCCTCCGAAATCCGCGAGCTGCCGCAGCGCCTGCCCCCACTCTTCGCCGAGGCCGCCGAACGCGCCCGCCGTGCCGGCTTCGACGGCGTCGAGCTGCACTACGCCCACGCCTACACCATGGCCTCGTTCCTGTCGGCCAGGAACGATCGCGACGACGGCTACGGCGGCTCGCTCGAGGGCAGGCTCCGGCTGCCGCTGGAAGTCCTCGAAGCTGTCCGCGAGCGGGTCGGCCCCGACTTCTGCGTGGGCTCCCGGATCCTCTCGGAGGAGTGCATTCCCGACGGCAGCACGCTCGAGGATGCCGCCTTCTTCGCCGTGGAGCTCTGTCGAACCGGCCTGGATTTCCTTTCGCTGTCGCGCGGCGGCAAGTTCGAGGATGCCCGCCAGCCGAGGGTGGGCTGGGCCGCCTACCCGTATACCGGCCGAAGCGGCTACGAGTGCATGCCGACCGCGGTCTCCGACGCCTTCGGCCCCCACGGCCGGAACGTCGAGCCCGCCGCGAGGATCCGGGCGGCCTTGAGCGCTGCCGGGGTCGCCACCCCGGTGGTGGTGACCGGCGGCATCTGCAGCTTCGCCCAGGCCGAGCGCATCCTGGCGGATGGGGGCGGAGACATCATCGGTGCCGCCCGCCAGAGCCTCGCCGACCCGGACTGGTTCTTGAAGGCCCGCCTGGGCCGCGGCGAGGAAATCC
Organism: uncultured Acidobacteriota bacterium; assembly: GCA_937867335.1. Lineage (GTDB taxonomy): Bacteria > Acidobacteriota > Thermoanaerobaculia > Multivoradales > SZUA-115 > JAXLQX01. The sequence goes on along the minus strand of CALMKX010000229.1, from coordinate 30,815 downwards.
GCCCCTGCATCTACTGCAACTACTGCGAGGGCCTGGACCAGGTCCACAAGCAGGTCACCTGCCAGGCTTGGGATCGACTCGAACTCGACGAGCCAGGCATCCGCAAGACGGAGGACGGCAAACGCAGGCTCATCCCGCCTCCCTGGTCGGGTGCGCCGGCGACCGCTTCCGGAAGGGGGAGCCCATGAGAGTCGTGATCGCCGGCGGTGGTCCCGCCGGCTTGTTCTTCGCGATCTTGATGCGCCAGCAGGATCCTTCGCACGAAATCACGGTGTACGAGCGCAACCGACCGGACGACACTTTCGGTTGGGGCGTGGTCTTCTCCGGCAAGACGAGGCGCGAGCTGGCCGCGGCCGACCCGGCCACGGCCGCCGCTCTCGAGCCGCTGTGGATGCTCTGGGAGGATGTGGTGGTGGTCCATCGCGGCGAACGCGTGCGCATCGGCGGCAACCATTTCGCCGGTATCGCTCGCATCACCCTCCTGAAGGTGCTCCAGGATCGCTGTCGGGAGCTCGGCATCGACGTGCGCTACGGCACCGAGATCACCACAGTGCAGGATCTCCCGGAGCACGACCTGCTGGTGGCTGCCGATGGGCTGCGCAGCCTGGTCCGCGACACCTTCAAGGCGGAATTCCAACCCGACCTCGAGCTGCGCCCGAACCGCTACATCTGGCTCGGCACGCCGCAGATGTTCCACGCTCTGACGCTCACCTTCAGAACCAACCGCGATGGCCTCTTCATCGCTCACTCCTACAAGTTCAGCCCGGAGCTCTCCACGTTCATCGTCGAATGCGATCCGGAGAGCTGGCACGCGGCGGGCCTGGACAGGGCTACCGAAGCCGAAAGCCTCGCTTATCTCGAAAAGGTTTTCGAAGACGACCTCGCGGGGCGGCCGCTACTTTCCAATCAGTCCCGCTGGATCCAGTTCACCACCGTACGCAACCGTCACTGGGTCTGCGGGAAAGCCGCGCTGATGGGCGACGCCGCCCACACCGCTCACTTTTCCATCGGCTCCGGCACCAAATTGGCCATGGAGGATGCCGTGGCTCTCGCCGAGAGCCTGGCCTCTACTCGCTCGGTGCCCGAAGCTCTCGCAGCCTACGAAGCCGATCGCTTGCCGGCCGTCTCGACCTATCAGCAGGCCGCTCAATCGAGCCTCGAATGGTTCGAGAACGCTCGACAGGATCTCCACCTCGATCCTTTCGCACTGGCTCTGAAAGTGATGACTCGCAGCGATCGAGTCACCCTCGAGAGCGTGCGCCGGCGCGACCCGGCCTTCGCCGAGGCTCTCTTGCAACGAGGCGTGGTGACGGCATGAGGCAGCCCTCGGCCGCCCGGCTGCTGGCGTTCGTTGCGCTGGCGGCTCTGCTGCCGCTAGCCTCGGCCTGGGCAGCCGACGAGGTCGAGACTCTCGAGCTCGGGCGCACGGTCTCCTCTTCGATCGACTGGGAGGCCCAGCGCTGGAAGAGCTTTCGAGTCAACGTGCCCGAAGACGCCATGGTACTGACGATCAAGCTCGAAGGGGCGCCGATCGACCTCGACCTTTTCGCCCGCCACGGCTCGCCCCTGGTGGACTACCAGGAAGACGCCGAGCACGAAGCCGTTTCCGACCGCTACAACGAGGCCTTGCGCATTTCGCGCTCGAGCGAGCCGCCTCTCGAGCCGGGTTTCTATTACATCGATGTCGTCTACAACCTCGAAACCGAAGCGCGCATCGGCAAGAAGCGGGCGCACGAGCTGCCCTTCTCCCTCACCGCCTCGGTGATCCGGGCCAGGGTGGACGACAAGCTCGGCCCAGCTGGCAAGGCCCTGGGGGAGACCGGCCAGGACAACGGCTGGTTCCGCACGTACACGATCGACGTTCCCGAAGGTGCCCGGGTGTTGCGGCTGGACCTCGACGATGTGGCAGGAGATCTCGACCTGGTCGCCCGTCGCGGCGGGCCGATTCTCGAGCGAAAGCCAACCGATCATGCTGCCGAAAGCGTGCTGGGCCGGGAAACCCTGGTGATCGATCGGAGTTCGGACCCTCCCTTGCGGCCCGGCACCTGGTACATCAACGTCTTCGATCCTTTCGAGCTCGACCCGGTCCGCTTCACGCTCTACGCCCGCTTCGACCCGGAACCGCCGCCGGAGCTCCTGGTGATCCCGGCCATTCGAGCCCCTACCGACGGACTCGATCGCGCCGTGCTCTCGACCGTCGAGATCCTCACCGAGGGTGCCACCGGTAGCGGCACGTTGGTCTCTGCCGCTGGCTGGGTGCTGACCAACTACCACGTGATCGAGTCCGACTCGGGTGGGGTGCTCGGGCCAGGGCAGCTGGTGATCGGTCTTTGCCTGGATTCACGGCGACCCACCGTGGAGCTCTTCCGGGGCAGCGTCGCCCTTTTCGATCAGGATCTCGACCTGGCCCTGGTGCACATCGAGACCGGCCTCTACGGCCAGGCCCTTCCAACCGGCTATCGCTTCCCCTACCTGGAGCCGGGCAAACCCGAGAGCCAGCGCATTGGCGATGCCATCACCATCCTCGGTTTCCCGAGCGTCGGCGGGCTCGGCAGCCGCGCCAGCATCACCCTGACCCGCGGTGTCGTGAGCGGCTTCGACACCACGGCCCACGGCGTGGTCTTCAAGACCGACGCCGAAATCGCCTCAGGGAACTCCGGGGGAGCCGCTCTCGATGCGAGCTTTCGATTGATCGGCGTGCCCACCGGCTCGGTCGAAGATAAAGAAGGTTATTCCCATCTTGGATATATTCTTCCTATCTCTTTGATTCCCCAGTCCTGGCGCGACCGCATCGGCTGGTAGGCGTTTCCCTCCTGGGCTCCATTGACTCCGGCCCCTGCAACATCTAGGCTCATCTCGTTACCGCCTTTTTACTGATTCTATCGTCTCATCAAGAAGAGCGTTCCGCCGCCTGGACTCTGAAAGTTCCGCCGGCAGAACGGGGAGGAAATATGAAGCGGTCGTTGTGGCCCGCAGCCGCCGTGCTGCTGTGTAGTCTCTCCACTAGCCAACCAAATTTCGCTCAAGCCGAACCGACCGGCGAAGTCGAAGCCCTTCTGAGTTCCGACGCTGCAAGCGCCGAGACGCTCACAGACGCAGCCGGACGCATCGCGGTGTTCGTCGAGCTCCGCGACACGCCGGCCGCGGCGGTGTACGGCAGCGTGCTGGCAGCCGCCGAGCGGAGCGGCGGCGCCCAGGCTCGAGAGGCCGCGCTGCCCGAGGCCATTGCCGCGGGCAGGGCCCAGTTCGCCAAGATCCAGGCTGCCCAGGGCGCTCTCGCTCCGCAGCTGGCCCTCGTCGGCGCCGAGGAGATCTATCGGGTCAGCCGCGCCGGCAACGGCTTCGCCGTACGCGTCGATCCGACCCGGCTGGCAGCTCTGCGCCAGCTGCCGGGAGTGATGCGGATTCACCTGATGGTGCCCGAGGTTCCCACCAACTCGACCAGCGTGAAGTTCATCGGCACTCCTTCGGCCTGGGGCAACACCATCGGCTTGCCCTTCCCGGTGCAAGGCGAGGGCTTGCGCATCGGAATCATCGACACCGGTATCGACTACCAGCATGCCAACTTCGGTGGAACGGGCTTGCTGACGGACTACCAGGCCAACGACCGCACCATCATCACGGACGGCTTCTTCCCCTCCGCCAAGGTGGTGGGTGGCACCGACTTCGCGGGCGACGCCTACACCGGCTCCAATGCGCCGGTTCCCGACCCGGACCCGATGGACTGCAACGGCCATGGCAGCCACGTGGCCGGCACCGCGGCGGGCTTCGGTGTGAACAGCGATGGCACCACCTACACCGGCACCTACGGGCCCGGTACGCCCTTCGCCTCGCTGCGCATCGGCCCCGGCACGGCTCCCAGGGCTTCGCTCTATGCCCTGCGGGTTTTCGGTTGCGGCGGCTCGACCGGCCTCACCTCCCTGGCGATCGACTGGGCGGTCGACCCCAACGGCGACAGCGACTTCTCCGACCACCTCGACGTGATCAACATGTCGCTCGGCTCGGCCTATGGTGGCGCCAACACCTCGACTGCCATCTCCTCCGAGAACGCCGCCCTCGCGGGCGTGATCGTGGTGGCTTCGGCGGGCAACAGCGGCGACAACTTCTTCATCGTCGGCAGCCCGGCTTCGTCGGGTCGTAGCGTGGCCGTGGCCAACAGTGGCGACGACGGCGTGGCCGGCAGCGTTCTGGTGGTGAACTCCCCCGCTGTCATCGCCGGCAACTACTCCGCCCTGCCGGCCGCCTTCACCCCCGCTCCGCCCGCCCCGAGCGGCCAGACGGCCAACATCGTCCTGGTCAACGACGGTTCCGGCACCACCAGCGACGGCTGCCAGACGCCATTCGTCAACGCCGCGGCGGTCGCCGGCAACATCGCGCTGATCGATCGCGGCGTCTGCGGCTTCATCAACAAGGTGGACAACGCTCGAATCAACGGTGCGATCGGCGCGATCGTGGTCAACAACGTGCCCGGAGATCCCAACCTGGTCTTGATGGGCGGCAGCGGCTTCACCATCACCATCCCGTCCGTCTTCATCTCCTTCAACGACGGCGCTACCATCAAGGCGCAGCTGGCCGGCACCGTCAACGCCACGCTGGCGGCCGCCACACTGGCCGACGTGCTCAACTCGAGCTCCTCGCGCGGCCCGCGGCGGGCGTCTTCGCCGATCCGCTTGAAGCCGGACCTCTCGGCGCCGGGTACCTCGATCACCTCCACGCAAAGCGGCGTCACCTGCCCCACCGCGGCCGTGGGCTGCATCACCCCGAACGCCTCTGGATTCATCCCGGACAACCAGACTCTCACCATCTCGGGCACTTCGATGGCGGCGCCACACATGGCCGGCATCCTGGCCCTGCTGCGCCAGCTGCATCCGGACTGGTCGATCGAAGAGCTCAAGGCCCTGGCCATGAACGGCGCCCTTCACGACCTCACCCTGGGTTCGAACGGCGCGGGCGCCAAGTACGGCCCGAACCGGATCGGCGCCGGCCGGGTGGATGTGCCGAATTCGGCAACCGCCCAGGTGACGGCTTCCAACGCCGACGAGGCCGGTCTGGTGTCGGTCTCCTTCAAGAGCGAGATCCTCGGCAGCCAGACCGAGGTCAAGAGCATCCGGCTCACCAACCATGGCTCGACCTCTCAGACCTACGATCTGGTGATCAACACGCTGATCGACGCTCCTGGCGTGAGCTTCTCGATCCCCGGAGCTTCGACCGTGACCGTGCCCGCCGGCGATTCGGTGGAGTTCGACGTTCAGATGAGCGCCAACGCGGCGCTGATGGACCACGTCAAGGAAGCTTCGGTCACTCCCATACAGGCCGCTCCGGGCGCCCTTGCGGGCCTCGGCAACCTCTCGCGCCACTGGCTGACGGAAGAGGCCGGTTACGTCGAGCTCAAGCAGGGCGGCGTCACCAAGCTGCGCGTACCGCTGTTCTCGGCCCTGCGCCCGGTTTCCACCATGAGCGCCCCGAGCACCATCACCACCGGTGGAGCCGGTACCGGCTCCACCACGATTCCGCTCTCCGGTACCGACGTCTGCACCGGCACGCTCGGCCCCGGCCCGACCTGCACCGGCACCTTCCCCACGGACGACCAATCGCTCGTGACGCCCTTCGAGCTCCAGGTGGTCTCGCCGCGGGATACCACGCTCCCGGCCCAGAACGACCTGCAGTACGCCGGTGTGGCCTACAACGCCACCACTGGCCAGCTGATGTTCGGCATCTCGACCTGGGGAGACTGGTCTCCGCTCTTCGACAACACCGTCAACATCTACATCGACTCGAACGAAGACGGCACCTGGGACCGGATCCTGTTCAACGTCAACCCCGGTACCCTGAGCACCCTGCTCGGCAACAGCCAGACCCAGCAGGACGTGCACATCAACGCCGTCTTCAATATCGCCACCTCGGGCGTCAGCGCTTCGGCGACCAACCTCACCAACCGCCTGAGCCCGGCGGTGGTGCACTCGGTGCTGTACGACAACAACGTGATGTTCCTGACCGCCACACCGGCTCAGCTGGGATTCACCGCCGGCGACACCACGTTCCGTTGGCGGGTGGTGACCTGCCCCGGCAGCTTGCCGCTCTGCCTGGCGGTGAACAGCTTCAAGTTCGACGAGGCGGCCGGGCCCTTCTTCTGGAATTACAACGCCCAGGGCCTGAACTTCAACGGCACCAACCTCGCCCCAGATCTCAACGGCGCCACGCTGCCGGTGACCTGGAACACCGCCAACATGACCACCAACGGCTCTCTGGGCGCCCTGCTGCTGCACCACCACAACCGCCAGGGCGAGCGCTCCGAGGTGGTGGTGCTCGAAGGCAGCCAGACCGCGGACCTCGCGATCACCAAGTCCGTGGCCCCGGCCAACCCTGCCTTGGGCGCCAACGCCACCTACACGATCACGGTGAGCAACAGCGGCCCGGGCGCGGCGACCGGCGTGGTGGTGACGGATCTGCTGCCCGACGGCATGACCTACGTTTCCGACGACGGCGGCGGCGCCTACAGCTCGGCCACCGGCCTCTGGACCGTGGGCAGTCTCGCCAACGCCGGGACCGCCACGCTGCACATCGTGGCGAGCGCCGATTCCACCGACGAGCAGTGCAACACCGCTACGATCACCTCGGGCACCCCGCTCGACCCCAACCCGGCCAACAACAAGTCCGAGGTCTGCTTGATGGCTCCTCGGTCCAGCGACCTCGGCCTCGCGATGTCCGTCAGCAGCCCGACGGTCCTGGTGGGTGGCGCGGTGAGCTACCTCCTGACGGTGACCAACACCGGCGTCGACCCGGCCTACAGCGTGGACGTCAACGAAGCCTTCCCGATGTTCCCGGCCCTGAACCCCACGGGCTACACGGCTTCGCAGGGTGTCTACAACCCGGGGACCGGTCTGTGGCAGCTCGCCAGCCTGAATGGCCCGAACGCCGGGCCCCTCGCGCCCAGCGCCACGGCCACCCTTAGCCTCAACTTCACGGCTCCCAACACGGCCGGACCGCTCACCCTGAACGGCATGGCGGCAGCGCCCAACGCCGACCCGGACACGGCGAACAACACGGCTTCGGCTACCACCACGGTCCTCTCCCCGGCCACGGTCTCCGGCACCAAGACGGTCGCCGGCAGCTTCCGCGAAGGCACCACCGTGACCTACACGGTGGTGCTCAGCAACAGCAGCCAGTACGACCAGCAGGACAACCCGGGCAATGAATTCACCGACGTGCTGCCCGCCCAGCTCACCCTGGTCTCCGCTTCGGCGAGCAGTGGCACGGCCGTCGCCACGGTGGCCACCAACACCGTCGCCTGGAACGGCGTGGTTCCCCACGGTGGCAGCGTCACCATTACCATCACCGCCACCATCAACGCCGGCACCGCCCTCCAGACGGTCTCCAACCAGGGCACCGCGAGCTACGACTCCGACGGCAACGGCGTGAACGAAGCCTCCGCCACGACCGACGATCCCGCTGTGGGTGGCACCAACGACCCCACCAGCTTCGTGGTGAGCTCACCGGCTCAGGTCGGGGCCACGAAGACTTTCGCCCCGGGCGAATTCACGGTGGGTTCGGCGGTGGTCTACACCATCGTGCTCAACAACACCGGCACCAACGCCCAGCTCGACAACCCCGGACCGGAGTTCACGGACGTCCTGCCTTCCACCCTGACCCTGGTCTCGGCAAGCGCCACGAGCGGCAATGCCACCGCCAACACCGGTACCAACACGGTGACCTGGAACGGCAGCATCCCCGCCGCCGGCTCGGTGACCTTGACCATCAACGCAGTGATCGCCAGCATCCCCACCAGCGGCCAGATCTCCAACCAGGGCTTCGCCAACATCGACAGCGACGGCAACGGCAGCAACGAGTCGACGGTGCCTACCGACGACCCGGCCCTGCCAGGCGCCGCCGACGCCACGGTGATCACGGTCCAGGCGGCGCTCGACATCCCCACCCTCGGCGAACTCGGCCTCGGCCTCCTCGCCACGGCTCTGGCTGCCCTCGGCCTCCTCTGGCTGCGGCGCCGAGCTCTCTAAGACATTCTTCCTCCCGAGCGAACGGCCTCCCGAGCCTGGCTCCTCAAGCGCAAAGCTTGAGGGGCCAGGGCCGGCGGAGGCCCCGCCGCCACCCCGACGGGCTAGGCTGGCTCGAGCCGGATGTGGCCTTCCTGAGCCAGTTTCCAGAAGACCAGCAGGCCGTCGAGTTGCTGCAGCGGGCTGATCTTGAGGATGGACTTCAGGTCGTATTGGCCGTTGATGCGCGAGAGGATGAAGCCTTCTTGCGGGTTGATGTTGAGCGAGGTCAGGTCGTTGAGGTCTACGGTCAGGCGAGGGATGCAATCAAGCCGGACGCCTTCCTTCTCGAGGGCCTCCCGGATCTTCTGCTCGGCCTGATCCACCGTCTTCTGGACTTCCCGATTGTCCGGCTCGAGGTGCCGAGCCGCCCTCAGATGCCTCATCGCGGCCGAGTAGTCGTTCTTGCTCAGGAACCGCTCGGCGAGGCGAGTGAGGGTGACCGCCGAGACCGTCGACTCGGCCGGGGGAGGCTGAGCCGCCGGCTGGACCTTCCAGCGAGGCCGCACGATCTTGATCCGCCCGCGGCGCATCTGGTCGAACAGCACCTTGCACACCCGATACTCGCTCGAGTGGGTCTGCAGGCAGATCTCCTCGATCGTGTGATCGTCATTGACCAGGGCCAGGATCTGCATCGCGCCGTGGTCGATGCCCGGATCGGTCAGCTCCCCGAGCAGCACGGGGATGGCCTCGTTGCTGGGGATCAACTGGCGGATCCGCCGCCACTCATCGGCTCTGCGGGCTCCTTCGAGGATGATCGCCGTGGCGTCGAGGTCGATCGGGATCAAGTGGCTCGCGGGCAGGCCGCCATCGACGAAGCGGAAATCGGCGGCTCGCCAGGAGAAGAGGTCGTAGATCGACTCCTCCGCCTTCAGCCTCAGCAGCCGCTGGAGGTCCGGCTCCGCTACCGCTCCGATGGTGACCAGGATCTTGCCCAGGAGCATCTTGTTGGACTCTTGCATCTCGATCGCCTTGGACAGCTCGTCCTCGCTGATGAAGCCATGGCTGACGAGGAAATGGCCGAGATGCTCTTTGGGGTCCGTCGAGGCCGAGGAGAAGATGCGGCCGTCGCGGAAGAAGATCCTCTTCTCCACCTCTCCGTTGTCGATCACCAAGGTGCCGGTCTTGGTGCTCTGCGAGAGCCACTGAAGCAGCTCCGCCAACGGCATGGTGTTGAGATTGCCCGCGATGCTCATTTCAAGAGGGTCGAGCCGCCGAGAAGTATAGCTTCGAAGCGATGGGTGAGCGCCACTGGGCTGCCCGCCATCCAGGCTCAGCTGCGCGCCGTGGTGGTCCCGGTTTGCCCTTGGTAGTGGGAAGAGGATCCAGGCTCACCGTAGGCCACCTCGGGCTCGCTCTCCATGGCGATGAAGATCAGCTGGGCGATCCTGCGGCCGGCCTCGAGCACGAACGGAACCGGGCCCAGGTTCTGCAGCTCTAGGGTGATGTTGCCCTGGAAGCCCGGGTCGCACCACCCGGCCAGCGAATGGTTGATCCACAGGCGACCGAGGGTCGACTTCAGCTTCAAGTCGCAGGCGACATTGCGGGGGATCCGCACGTACTCCAGGGTCGAAGCGAGCACGACCTCGCTGGGGAAGAGCTTGATGTGGGGAGCCCTGAACTCTTCGGGGTCGCGGGTGGGGCAGATCCAGTGATCCGAGAGGCGGACGTCGTACGAGGCGGCGTTGACCTGCTCGGGAGTATAGGGCTCCACTCCGCCCGCGCTGCCCCAACTCCGGATCCACGAGTCGGGCTTGATCATCAAAGGGTCACAGGGAAGTTGAGGGTTTCGCGGTGGATGGTGTCCACGAAGCGGATGTTTCGCTGGCTGAGCGACATCATCAGCGTCAGGGTCCTCAGGCCGCCGCCGAAGAAGCGGACGCCCTTGAGCAGAATGCCGTCCGTGACTCCGGTGGCGCAGAAGATCAGGTGGTTGCCCGGAGCCAGGTCGACGGTCGAGTAGATGCGATCGAGGTCGGTGTAGCCGAGCTTGGTCAGCCGCTCATGCTGGCGCTCGTCGGTAGCCACCAGCCGGGCCTGGATCTCGCCGCCCAGGCAGCGCATGGCGGCCGCGGTGATCACGCCTTCCGGCGCCCCGCCGATGCCCATCACCGCGTGCACGCCGGTGCCGCGCACGGCGGCGGTGATCGCCGCCGAGAGGTCGCCGTCGCCGATCAGGCGGATCCGCGCTCCTGCCGATCGGATGTCTTCGATCAGCTGCTCGTGGCGGGGCCGGTCGAGCACCACCACGGTGAGGTCCTCCACCTTGCGGCTGAACGCTTGGGCAATATTGCGCAGATTCTCCGATACCGGCGCGTCGAGGTGGACCCGGCCCTTGGCGGTGGTGCCCACCACGAGCTTCTGCATGTAGACGTCCGGCGCATGGAGCAGGCCGCCCTTCTCCGCCGCCGCCAGCACGGCGATGGCATCGGGAGCTCCGGTGGCGCACAGGTTGGTGCCCTCGAGAGGGTCGACGGCGATGTCGATCTGCGGCCCGTCGAGTTTGCCCACTCCGGCGCCCACTTCTTCTCCCACGAAAAGCATGGGCGCCTCGTCGCGCTCGCCCTCGCCGATGACGATCCGCCCGGCCATCTCGAGCCGGTTCAGCTCATCGCGCATGGCCTCTACGGCCACATGGTCCGAGCGCCGGCGATCCCCCAGGCCCATGGTATGGGCTGCGGCGATCGCCGCTTGCTCCGTGACTCGGACGAAGTCCTGCTCGAGGATGCTGTCGAGGCTCATCCTTGCCGCTCCCCGGCGAGCGCCGCCCGCTCTTCGGCTTTGGTGGCCGGGGGGTTGAAGGCGGCGATGCCGGTGATGGCCTCGCCGATGATCAGGCCGTGGATGTCGTGAGTGCCCTCGTAGGTGAAGACGGACTCGATGTTCAGCATGTGGCGGATCACCGGGTAGTCGTCCACGATGCCGTTCGCGCCCAGGATCTCGCGGGCCATCCGCGCGCACTCCCGAGCCACCCAGATGTTGTTGCGCTTGCCGAGCGAGACGTGGAAGTGCTTGAGCTTGCCGGAGTCCTTCAGGCGGCCCATCTGCAGGGCCAGAAGCTGCCCCTTGGTGATCTCGGAGACCATCCACACCAGCTTCTCCTGCACCAGCTGATGGCTGGCGATCGGCTGGCCACCGAACTGGATGCGCTCCTTGGCATAGTTGAGCGCGGTGGTGTAGGTCTCCATCGCCGAGCCGATACCTCCCCAGGCGATGCCGAAGCGAGCCTGGTTGAGGCACATCAGGGCGTTCTTCAGGCCGGTGGTGCCGGGGAGCATGTTCTCGGCGGGAATCCGACAGTCGTGGAAGCCGAGCTCGGAGGTGGTGGAAGCGCGCAGCGAGAACTTGCCGTGCTGGTCGCTCGAGGTGAAGCCCGGCGTGCCTTTCTCCACCAGGAAGCCGCGCACGCCGTCTTCGGTTCTGGCCCAGACCACCGCCACGTCGGCCAGAGTGCCGTTGGTGATCCACTGCTTGGAGCCGTTGAGCACCCAGCCGGAGCCGTCGCGTCGGGCCGTGGTGCGCATGCCGCCCGGGTTGGAGCCGAAGTCCGGCTCGGTCAAGCCGAAGCAGCCGATCGCTTCTCCGGAGGCAAGGCTGGGGATCCAGCGGTCTCGCTGCTCCTTGGAACCGAAGGTGTAGATGGGGTACATCACCAGAGAGCTCTGCACCGATACGAAGCTGCGCAAGCCGGAATCCCCGCGCTCGAGCTCCTGCATGATCAGGCCGTAGGCCACGTTGCCCAAGCCCGGCAGGTCGTATTCGGAGATGGTGGCGCCGAAGAGGTTCAGCCGGCCCATCTCGGGCACCAGCTCGAGAGGGGTGCGGCCCTCACGGTGGCACTCCTCGATGATCGGCATCACCCGGTCATCCACGAACGCGCGCACCGTGTCGCGCACCAGGCGCTCTTCGTCGGTCAAGAGCGCATCGATCTCCATGAAGTCGACACCAGGAAAGCGGCTCACGAAACAATCTCCTTCTTGCGAATCCAGGATGAGGGGGCGAGTGCAGGGTGCCAGCGACGGCCGCTCCCGGCAGATCCGAGCAGGCGAGTCCCTTCGGCCAAGCCGGCATCTTAGCATGCTCAGAAGCCCGTTCCGTCGAGGTTCCTGGCTCTCTTGAGGTCGCTAGGAAGCGCCCGGCGGGACCGCGCTATCATCCTCGCCATGTCTGTCTTCCCTGGCGGCAGCGCTTGGGCGATGGTGCGGGATATTGCCGAGGGCTACCTCCTGCTGACCGAACGACCGCTCAAGCAGCTCGGCAGCCCGGACCTCGATCGCTTCAGCTTCGAACTCGAGCGCCGGCTGCGGGATCTCCGGGCCGAGCAGGTGGACCTGGAGGATCTGCCCGGCCTGCAGCTGAAGAACCGTCGCCTCCAGCGGCTGAGGAGCGCCCAGCAGCTGGTCCAGGCCTACCGTATGCGGATGAAGAAGTAGGCCCCACGGTGCTGGCCGATCTGCTCCCCAAGATGCTGGCGATGCTGGCTGCGGCAGCCACCGCGGTCGCCTTCGAGCGGCTCACCGAACGCCGCGGGCTCATGCCCCCCGCCTTCTCTCAAGGGGCCCGGCGCCTGGCCGCGGTGACGCTTCTCGCCGGCTTGCTCTATGTGATGGTCTGGAGCCCCCTCTTGCATCCGGGCGAGGCTGCCGAGACGGGGCCCGGCGAGGAGAGGTCGCCCTTCGCCTTGTTTCTCGGTCATGGCCTCTTCGCCGGCATGCTGCTCGCCTGGCATGGGCTGGGCTATCAACGGCCCGCTGGCCCCGGGGCCACGTTCAAGGAACTCCGGCGGCAGCTCGGCCTGGTCTCCCTGCGACCCGCCGAGGATTTCGCTCTCGGCATCGCCGGCGGGTTCGGCGGCTGGCTGCTGCTACCGGTGGTGGCCCTGCTCGTCGCCTTCTTTCTGGAGCTCTCTGGCGCCGGCAGTGAGCTGCCCCAGGAGATCCCTCAAGTCACCCTCTGGATCGCCGGCCTCCCCGTCCTCATCCGGATCGCGGTCGGGCTCTCGGCCGGCCTGGTGGAGGAGGCGTTCTTCCGCGGCTTCCTCCAGCCTCGGCTGGGCATCCTCGCCTCTACCTTTCTCTTCGTGGCCGGCCACGCGAGCTACCAACCCCTGCTGCAGCTGGTCGGGCTCACCGTTTTCTCCCTGCTGCTCGCCCTCCTCACCGCCTGGCGCCAGAGCATCGTCCCTTCCGTGGTGGCGCATGCGTTCTTCGACCTCTGGCAGCTCCTGGTGGTGGTTCCACTCGGGGCCCGTTTTCTCCCCAGCGGCCCCGCGCTCGCCCATCAGCTCTTGAGGGGGATCTGCTAGACTCCCGCGCCAGTGGGATGCACACCGCTCGGGAACAAGTCACGGGGCTACTCGGTCGACTGGCGATCGGCAGCCGTTTCGAGAACATCGAGCTGGTTCAGATCGTCCTCGCCGAGATTGTGGAAGGATTGGGGTTCGATTCCGATACGGCTCACTGGATCGAAGTGGCCGTTCGAGAGGCGGTAGCCAACGCCATCAAGCACGGCAACCGGCTCGACGTCGAGAAGAAAGTGGAGATCGCGGTTTCGGTCGACCAGGGCAATCTCACCATCGAGGTGCGGGACCAGGGCCAGGGCTTCGAGCTGGTGGAACTTGGTGACCCGCTCGACCCGACCAATTTGATGAAGCCGAGTGGCCGCGGCATCCTGTACATGCGAAGATTCATGGACCAGGTCGATTACCGCCGAGGGGAACCGCAGGGCACCGTGCTGACCCTGCGCAAGCGGGTACCGCCTGGGGCAGCGACGATCTAGAACCTGACCGAGAGCATCGGGAGGAGATAGGAATGAAAGTCGAGGTTCGCCAGAGCTCGGATGTGACCATCCTGGACCTCAAGGGCAAGATCACCATCGGCACTGGGGACATCGCGCTCCGGGACGCAGTGATGGAGGCGGTCGACAGTGGTGCTACCAAAGTCCTGATCAACCTCGGACAGGTCACCACCATCGATTCCTCGGGCGTGGGTGAGCTGGTTTCCGCCTACACCACGGTCACCAACCGCGGTGGCAAGCTCAAGCTGGTCAACTTGCCGTCCAAGGTGGCCGACATCCTGCAGATCACCCAACTGATCACCGTCTTCGAAGTCTTCGACAACGAGAACGACGCGCTCGCCTCGTTCTGAGCTCGGCCGAGACGGCCGTGCCGAGTCCGGGGCACGGGCGCGCTCGTCGCAGCAACCAGGCTCCGGAACCGCCGATCGTCGTCGCAGCTGTCCCGTTTCGTAACCCTCCCGGCACGTTGCAAACGCAAGCCTGGGCGGAGCGATCCGAGGTGGGGAGTGGCGCCGGCCAGGGCCGGCTGTAACCCTCTTGTAACCACTTCGAGCGGGTGCTAGCGTACCGCCCAGCGACGTCGAGGGGGATCTGTGGCCGGCAGCCGACCCAAGCAGAGGTTGGTGAAGAGGAGCGCCGTGTGCTTGCTGTTCGGCGCTGCTCTCGCTCTGTCCGGGTGCGGCGCGGGGCGCCCTGCCGTCACCACCTGGAACCTCCTGCTGATCACCCTCGACACCGTCCGGGCCGACCATCTCGGCTCCTACGGCTACACCCGCGGAGCCACCCCGAACCTCGATTCTCTGGCGGCCGAAGGAGCACGCTTCCTCGACGTCGCTTCGGCGGTGCCGCTGACCCTACCGTCGCACGCCACGATCCTCTCCGGGTTGTTGCCGCCGCGCCACGGCGTGCGCGGCAATGGCCTAGGCGCCTTCCCGGCCGACCTGCCCACGCTCGCCACCGAGCTCCAGAAGGTCGGCTATCGCACGGCGGCCTTCGTGGGCTCCTTCGTGCTGGACCATCGCTTCGGCCTCGCTCGAGGCTTCGACCACTACGACGACGACGTCGACCGCAGCGATGAGACGCGAAGCGGCCTCGAAGCGGAGCGGCCGGCTCGGGTGGTGGTAGACCGGGCCCTGGCCTGGCTGGACCAAGACTCGCCGCAGCCCTTCTTCGCCTGGATCCACCTCTACGACGCCCACGCCCCGTACGAGCCGCCCGAGCCCTTCGCCGCCCGCTTCGCCGATCGCCCCTACGACGGAGAGATCGCCTCGGTCGACACCGAGCTCGGCCGCGTGTTCGAGCGTCTTTCGACGCGACGCCTGGCCGAACGCACGGTGGTGGTGGCCCTCGCGGACCACGGCGAGGCGCTCGGCGAGCATGGCGAGCTGACCCACGGCCTGCTGCTCTACGAGCCCACGCTCAAGGTTCCCTGGCTGATCCGCGCGCCGGGCCTGCTTGCCGCCGGCAAGGTCGTGAAGACCCCGGTCAGCCTGGCGGACGTCGCCCCCACACTCCTGGCCCTGCTCGGGCGAGCACTGCCCGCCTCCCCTGGTGTCGGCTCCACGATGGGCCGCAACCTGGCGCCGGAGCTCCTCGCCGGCCGCGAGCCCACGGTGGCGGATCTCTACTCGGAAACCCGCTACCCGGCCTCGTTCGGCTGGAGCCCGCTCACGGCGCTGCGCCACGGGTCGATCAAGTACATCGCCGCGCCCACCCCGGAGCTTTACGACCTCGCTCGGGACCCGGGTGAGCAGGTGAACCGAACGGCCGAGTCCGCTTCTGCCGTGGCGGCGCTGGCTACCGGGCTCGAGAAGATCGGCCTCGCCGAGCTGGGAACGCCGGCTTCGAAGGTCGACCCTGAAACCCGAGCTCGCCTTGCGGCGTTAGGTTATGTCGCTTCTACCCAGGCTCCACCCTCGCCGTCCGGCTCTCCCGGCACGCAGCTGCGGCGAGATCCCAAGGAGGTGGTCGGGCTGTTCCGCAGCTTCGAGGAAGCGCATTGGGCGGTGAACGAAGGGCGATTGGCGGCGGCCGTGCCGATCCTGGAGCGCCTCGTGACCGAGGACCCGGGCAACGCCGTGTTTCGTTCCACCCTCGCCAAGGCGGTGCGCTCGCAGGGCAACCTCGCGCGGGCGATCGAGCTCTATCGGCGCTCGGTGGTGGACTCGCCCAAGGATCCGGAAGCCTGGTACAACCTGGCCACCACACTCCAGGAGGCCGGGCACTACGACGAGGCTCTCACCGCCTTGACGCGCTCGCTCGAGGCCGATCCGGACCGGCCCGAAGCGCTGAACGCCCTGGGCATCGCCTATGCCGGCACCGGCCGTCTCGCCGATGCCGCCCGGGTGCTCGATCGCGCCTGCCGACTGGATCCGAAAAACGCCCGCGCCTGGAACAACCTGGGCAACGTGGAACGGGATCTCGGCCATCCCGAGCAGGCGGAACAGGCGTTCCGGCATGCCATGGAGATCGCCCCTCGCTACCCCGATCCCTGGAACGGCATGGGCACGCTCGAGGTGGCCCGGGATCGCCCTCAAGCGGCTCTCCCTTTCTTCGAACAGGCGCTCTCCCTGGATCCGGGCTACCTCGAGGCCCGCTTGAACCAGGGGATCGCTTTCGAGCTCGCCGGCGACCGCCAGGAGGCGATCACGGCTTATCGCGAGTTCTTGAGCCGGGCTCAAGGAAACCCTCAGCTCGCCCAGGAGCGCCAGCATGCCGAGATCCTGCTCGCGCGGCTGGCCGCCGCCGGCAGCTGAACCGACGTCGGATTCCCCAGGAGCCAGAGCGGCCGAGAGGAGGTGAGGGCGCCCGAAGAGAAACCGACGTCAGAACCGCGAAGACGTGATGTGTCGATACCCACACCGGTGTATCGTTCGATGGATCCAAAGACGAGGAGATAAGTCGATGAAACTGTTGGACCGCAACCTGCTGCGCCTGGCACTTGCCGCCGCGCTGGCCCTGGGTCTCGCGGGCGCACCTGCCGCCCTGGCCCAGAGCGGCGCCGCGGTGGTCACAGGCAAGATCGTCGATGCTGACGGCGGCGCCCTGCCCGGCGTCACCGTCACCGCCACCAACCCCGCCACGGGCCTCACCCGCACGACGGTCTCGGCAGCGAATGGCACCTACCGGCTGGCCGCTCTGCCCATCGGCGACTACGAGGTCAAGTACGAGCTGTCCGGCTTCGGCACGGTGATCCAGAAGGACGTCAAACTCGAGGTCGGCGCCGAGCGCGCGCTCGACGTTTCGATGCAGGTCGCCAGCGTGGAAGAGGCGATCACGGTGACCACCGAGGCGCCGCTGATCTCGACCGAGCCGGCGACGGCCCGCGTGGTCAGCCAGGAGGAGCTCGAGAACCTCCCGCTCAACGGCCGGCAGTTCGCGAACCTCGCCTCCCTCGCCCCGGGTTCGGGCCTGTCGGTCAACCCCGACCCGACCAAGCCGGGCCAGCTCACGGTGGCCCTGAACGGCGGTATCGGTCGCAACGTCAACTACCAGATCGACGGTGGCGACAACACCGACGACACCATCGGCGGCGCCCTCCAGAACTTCAACCTGGAGGCTGTGGCCGAGTTCAAGATCCAGACTTCGCAGTACAAGGCCGAGTACGGCCGCTCCTCGGGCGGCGTCCTCTCGGTGGTCACCAAGAGCGGAACCAACGACTTCTCCGGCAGCGTCTTCGGCTTCTTCCGCGACAAGAGCCTGAACACCCGGACGGAAACCGAGAAGCTCTCCGGCGCCAAGAAGCAGCCCTACAAGCGCAAGCAGTACGGAGCTGCCATCGGCGGGCCGATCGTGCGCGACAAGGCGCACTTCTTCGTCACCTACGAGAAGCTCGACCGGGACACCAACTACACCATCAACACCGACGGCGCCTTCCCGCAGGCCGACGGCAAGTCGGTGACCATCCCGTTCACGGATGAGCTCGCCACCGGCAAGGTGAGCTGGGACATCAACGCCAAGCAGTTCCTGTCGGCCCGTTTCGGCTACCAGAAGAACTCCGACAAATACGGCGCCAGCCCGCTGGCCGACCCGAGCTCGCTCGGCACCATCACCAACAAGTACAGCTCGCTCCTGCTCGGCCACACGGCCCAGCTCGGCTCCGAGCGTTTGAACGAGGCCCTGTTCCAGTACACCAAGTTCGAGAACAGCATCAGCGCGGACTCGGCCGATCCGCTGATCTACTACCCGAGCGGCTTCCACACCGGCCGCAACCTCAACACTCCTCAGTCCACCCGCCAGACCAAAGAACAGTTCCGCGACGACTTCACCTGGTCGAGCTCGATCGCCGGCCGCCGGCACGACTTCAAGGCCGGCCTGAACTACATCAACGAGCCCACGCTCGAGGGCGACATCTCCACCGGCACCGCCGGCCAGTTCACCGCGCTCGAGGATCGCGAAGGCTCCCCGATCTCGCTCTACCAGCGCTTCGGCGGCTTCGCCGGCAACAAGAGCCCGATCAAGCAGTACAGCGTCTACATCCAGGACGACTGGAAGGTCACGGACCGCATCACCCTCAACCTGGGCTTCCGCTACGACTACTGGGATGGCTTCGACCTCGACCAGCGTGCCAACCCGATCTGGCAGGTGCTCTCCACCCAGACCCGCTACAACGAGGCCTACCTGCGCGACTTCCAGGGTGGCAAGGGTGGCAAGCTCAAGAACGACGACAACAACTACGCCCCGCGCCTCGGCTTCTCGTGGGACCTCGGTGGCGACGGCCGCAGAGTGATCCGCGGCGGCTACGGCACCTTCTACGACTTCCCGTACACCAATGCCACCATCCTCTTCCCCGGCATCGCCGTGCAGTCCAACTACGGCCTGGTGTACCAGATCAGCGGCGCCAACGGCGGCCCGATCCTCAACTCGGATGGCACGGTGTTCCGCGTGGGGCAGCCTCTGCCGCCGAACCAGCTACCCGGCAACTCGGTGAACACCCCCAACGAAGTGGCCTCGCCCACGCTCGCCACTCCGTACTCGGATCAGTGGTCCCTCGCTTACTCGTGGCAGATCTCCAACCGGGTCGGCCTCAACCTCGAAGCCACCTCGATCGACTACCACGACATTCCGTACCGCTTCCGCATCAACACCATCGACCAGTCCACCGGCCGCCGTCGCTTCCCGACGCTGTCGCCTTCGTTCCGCCTGTGGTACGGAGGTGGCCGGGCCAGCTACGACGGAATCTCGCTCTCCGGCCACTACCGCGGCAGCAAGTTCGACTTCGAGGGCTTCTACACCTACTCGAAGAGCGAGGGCAACGTGCTCGCCGGCGCCGATGAATTCCGGCTCACCGACGCCATCCTCGCCCAGTCCGACGTGGGCGGCGGCTTCAACCGCAGCAACCAGTCGATCAACCCGCTCAACCCGAGCTGCGACGCCTGCTTCGGCCCGCTCAACACCGATGCGCGTCACCGGGTGACCCTCTCGGGCCTCTACCGGGCTCCGTTCGGCTTCAGCATCTCCGGCATCTTCCGCTACCGCTCGGCCCTGCCCTACCTCGAGCATGCCAACCAGGACTTGAACGGCGACGGCTCGATCCTCGACCTGCGCCCGGGCATCACCGAGGTGAACACCGGCCGCGGCTTCGACAGCAAGCAGTTCGACCTGCGCCTGGCCAAGACGTTCCACATCAGCAACTTCGGCATCGAGGTGATCGGCGAGGTGTTCAACGTGTTCAACTCGAAGAACCCCGCCCGTGTGAACCGCTTCGGGGTGGCCAGCCGCTTCGCCGGCGACCCGCTCCAGGGCGAGCAGCGCCTGGCTCAGCTCGGCCTGCGCTTCACCTTCTAGCGGCTACTTCCAGCGCTTCGGCCGATCGGCCGGATGAGGGCGCCTCCTTTCGGGGGGGCGCCTTTTGTTTTCAGCCGGCTGGGCTCGGATCTCGGCCGCCGTCTTGAGCGGCGTCACCGCGGAGAGGGGCCCGAGCGGCGGCTCGTCCCGATAAAGAATCCGCTCCAGGAAGAGGCCCGAGGCCGGCGCCGTCCACAGGGCGGGCCTCCCCTTCTCTGCCGGCAGTGGCTCGGCCTCGAGCAACTGGACGAAGTCGGCCAGGTCGAGCCGCCCGGCGCCGATCTCTACCAGCGTACCGGTGAGCCGCCGCACCATCTTCCACAGGAAGTGGGAGGCGACGAAGCGCAGCAGGACCAGCGCTCCTTGCTCTTCCACCTCGACTCCCACCATATCCACCAGGGTGCTCTTCTCGGGTGTGCCTCCCGGCTCGGCGAACAGCGCGTAATCTCGCCGGCCGAGCAGATGCTGGGCCGCCTCTCGCATGCGCGCGAGGTCGAGCTCATCCTTCACCCACCAGACATAGCGCTTGGCGAAGGCCGTGCGCCGCCGCGAGAGCTGATAGAGGTAGCACCGTGCCTGGGCGTCATGGCGGGCGTGGAAGCGGGGCGAAGTCGGCTCCACCGAAAGCACCTGGATGCCTCCGGGCAGGCGGCTGTTGAGAGCGTTGGCGAGGGAGGGCGGGTCCGTCGGGCGGCTGAGCCGCAGATGGGCCACCTGAGCCAGGGCATGGACGCCGGCATCGGTTCGCCCGGAGCCGCCGAGGTCGACCACCTCGAAGCCCGCATCGGCCAGCGCCGACTTCAGCTCGCCCACGATCGAGCGAGCGTTCTTCTGCTCCTGCCAGCCGGAAAAGCCGGTGCCGTCGTACTCCAGCGTGAGCCGGTAGCAGGCCCCGGAAAGCGAGGGCCGCGGGCCGGGGGGAGTGCGGGTCGGGGGGATGGGTCGCTTCATTTTTGCAGCTTCTTGTGGAACGCGTGCCACCGCTTCTTCTCCGCGTAGTTGGCTCCGAACCGATCGCGGTCGGAGCGGAAGCTCTCTTCGCGCTGGAGCTTCTGGTAGGACTCGAGCCGCTCGGCGGCGAGCTCGCCGCCCGCCACCGCCCCGGCCACCGCGCAACCCGGCTCGCCCTGGTGCTGGCAGTCCCGAAAGCGGCAGCGCTCGGCGAGGGCTTCGACGTCGTCGAATACCTCCTCGACAGCCGCCGCGTCCGTCATCAGGGCGAGCTCGCGCATGCCCGGCGTGTCGAGCAGCAGGCCACCCGCCGGCACGGCAAAGAGCTCCCGGCGGGTGGTGGCTTGGCGGCCGCGGTCGTCGCTCGCCCGGATCTCCCGCACCGCCTGGCGATCCTCTCCCAGGAGTCGGTTGACCAGGGTCGACTTGCCCACTCCCGAAGAGCCCAGGAGCGCCACCGTCCGCCCCGGGGCGAGAAAGCGCTCGAGGGCGGCAACACCCTCGCCCGTCTTGCCGCTCGCCGTGAGCACCGCCGCTCCACCCGCCACGGCCTCCGCCTCGGCCACGTAGGGGGCGAGATCCTCGGCGAGGTCGACTTTCGACAGCACCACCACGGGCTCCGCCCCACCGTCTCGCACCACCGTGAGGTAGCGCTCGATCCGCCTGGGGTTCCAGTCCCGGTTCGCAGAGCTCACGATCCAGACGGTGTCGACGTTGGCTGCGATCAGCTGCAGCTCCTCGCGCTCACCGGCCGCCTTGCGCGCGATGCGGGTGCGGCGAGGCAGCACCGCTCGCACGATCGAGCGGCTTGGAGGCGGAACGCTCTGGAGGGCCAGCCAGTCGCCCACCGCCGGCAAGTCCTCGCGGCCAGCCGCCCGATAGCGCAACCCGCCCGAGAGCTCGGCCCAGACTTCGCCTTGGCTAGAGGCCACGCGGTAGATTTCGTTCGCTTCCGTCAAAACGCGGCCCGGCACCAACCCGGCGCGCGCGTGGGTCTCGAAGTTCTCTTCGAACCAACAGTTCCAACCCAGGCTTTCGAGCAGCACGGTGGGGGATCTCCCTGTTTTCGTCTTGGTCGTCGTGGCGGGCCCGTGGGCAGACCTCGCTTTTCGTCCCTTCGGGACCCGCGAGGCCAAGCCTGCTCCAGGGGCCATCCGGCCTCAGGAACGCTACTCGGCGACGAAAGAGAAGACCCTTGCTGCCATAGGCAGGGGCGATTCTACGGTAGTTCGGCCTCGCGGAGCGGGAACCGGCCGAGAATCCTCCAGCCGGAGACGTTCGCCCAGCTCGACTCGCCTTCGGCGGGAGCCACCAGGGCGAGCTCCGCGGCCAGGAACGGGCCGGGCATCGTTACTTGCGCAGCGGCAAGCTGCCGCGCTTCCTCTGCCAGAACGGCGTAGAGCAGCGACAGGTGGGGCTCGGGAAAGGCCACGCCGAGCAGGCCGAAGGCCGGCACCAGCCGGGCGCGGAGCTCGAGAACCGGCCGGGGATCGGCGAAGGTGAGGAACAGGCACTGGAAGCGGGCCGGGGTATGAGCGAGTGCGGCCGGAGCCAGCCGAAAGGAAGCGGTCTCGCCAGTCGCTTCCGCGAGCAGGGTCATCGCTCGCCCTGCCGGCAGGCGGATTCCGGAGATCACGGTCACGTGGGACTCGAACTCCGGGGTATCCCACTGCCGGGCCAGTCGAGCGATCACCGTCCCCAGCGAGCTCCGCTCGGGCTCGGCGGGCAGCAGCCAGATCGCCAGCTCGGATTCCGCCTCCATGGGCAGAATCCTAGCCTGGCGCGGCTCTGGCCGTCGCGATTGCGCTACGCTCCCAGCCATGAGCTTGCTCGCCAGGATCCCGGCCGTCGACCGCCTGTTGGCTCATCCGGACTTCCTCGCTCTCGAGCAGCGCTTCTCGCGCCCGGAGCTGCTCTCGGCCTTGAGAGCACAGCTCGAGGGCCTGCGGGCGGAGATTCGCGCCGGCAGCCTCGATCCGGACCGGCTTGCTCCCGAGGCGATCGCCCCAGCCGTGGCCGCCGCCCTCCAGCTGCGCAGCCGCCCTTCCTACCGCCGGGTGATCAATGCCACCGGCGTGCTGCTCCATACCGGCCTCGGCCGGGCGCCGCTCGCGAAGGAGGCGGTCGAAGCCCTGGCGGCCACCGCCGGCGGGGCCCAGCGTGTAGAGATCGAGCTCGAGTCCGGAGAAAGAGGTGGCCGCGAGGAGGGCTGCCGTCGCTTCTTGGTGGAGGTCACGGGCTGCGAAGACGCCTGCGTGGTGAACAACAACGCCGGAGCCACGCTGCTGATCCTGGCGGCCCTCGCGAGGGGAAGAAAGGTGCTGATCTCCCGCGGCGAGCTGGTGGAGATCGGCGGCTCCTTCCGGATTCCGGACGTGATGGCCGAGAGCGGCGCCCTGCTCACCGAGGTGGGCACCACGAATCGCACCCGGCTCGCCGACTACCGCCGAGCTCTCGACGCCGAAGTGGGCTTGTTGCTCAAAGTGCACCCGTCGAACTACCGCATCCAGGGCTTCACCGAGGAAGCGAGCCTCGAAGAGCTGGTGACCCTCGGGAGCGAGGCGGGGGTGCCGGTGGTCTACGACCTCGGTTCCGGCAGCCTGGTGGCGCCGGGGGCCGGCGGCCTGGCCTCGGAGCCTCTGGTCAGGCCGGCCCTCGCGTCCGGCGTGGACCTGGTCTGCTTCTCCGGAGACAAGCTGCTCGGCGGGCCGCAGGCCGGCATCGTGGCCGGGCGTCGCGAGGCCGTGGAGCGCTGCCGGCGACACCCCTTGTTCCGGGCCTTGAGGCCGGGGCGCCTGGTCTACACGGCTCTCGAGGCCACGCTGCGGCTCTATGCTCGCGGCGAAGAGACGGCGATTCCCGTGCTCAGGGCCATGAGAGCCGATCCTCTCGAGCTCCGCCGCGCCGCGCAACGGCTCGCTCGAAGCTTTAGCAAGCTCCCGGGGGTCGACGCCTACGCTGAGCCGAGCGAAGCCCAGGCAGGGAGTGGCTCCTTGCCCACGGTCACGCTGCCGAGCTGGGCGGTGCGCCTCGAAGTGGCGGGGCTATCGAGCACCGAACTCGCGCGGCGGCTGCGCCAGGGCGAACCGGCCGTGATGGCCCGGATCGAGGACGGTGCCGTGCTCCTCGATCTGCGCAGTCTCGGGCCGGGCGAGCCGGCCGAGGTGGTGGGGCGGGTGCGCGCGCTGGCGTAGAGCTAAAGCGGCAGCCCTCAGGGGCCCGATGAAGCGCCGCCCTGGACCGAGACCTTCCCGGCGGCCGCGGGCACCTCGGCCTGGGGTCGCAGCCGGAAGGTGCTGCCTTGGCGGCCGCCGCTCATCCGGCCCAGGCTGCGCAGCACCAACACCGCCAGCAGCTGAACCCCCAAGAGGACCAGCCCCAGCTGGGCATTGTGCGTGGTGGCCACCAACAGGGCCATGGTGCAGAACAACGCCGCGGCCAGGTAGATCAGCTTGACGATGCGCCGCCGGTTGGCAAACAGGCCTTCGAGCATGTGGTGGAGGTGCTGGCGATCCGGTCGGAACATGCCCAGGAAGCGCCCCGGCAGGGATTGCCGGCGACCGAGAAAGCGAACCACCATCACCACCAGCGTGTCCATCACCGGCAAGCCCAGGGCGAGGATCGGCACCAGAATGGCCACGGCGGCAGGAGTCTTGAGCGAGGAGTAGACGGAGAGCGCTCCCAGAAGATAGCCCAGAGTGAGCGAGCCGCTGTCGCCCATGAAGATGGTAGCCGGGGCCCAGTTGTGGCGGAGGAAGCCGACGCTCGCGCCGCCGATGGCGCCCAGCAAGATGGCCGTGAGCACGCTGCCCTGGAGAATGGCCGAGAGCGCCAGGCCCGAAGCGATGATCGCCACCACGCCGCCGGCCAGGCCGTCGAGGCCGTCGATCAGGTTGATCGCGTTGGTCACGCCCACGATCCACACCACCGCCACCACATTGCCCAGCACCCCGAGCTCCACGTTGCCCACCCCGGGCACGTAGAGCACTTCGAAGGTCCAGCCGCTACGCACCAGCAGGAAGGCGGCGGCGATCTCCACCAGGAACTTCTTGGCCACCGAGGCGCCGACGAGGTCATCCACCACGCCCACCAGGAACACCATCAGGGCGCCGATGGCGAGCGCCACCAGCTCCGACCGCCCGGCGAGGGGACCCTTGTCCCCCCACTGCATCATCACTACTCCCACTCCGGCCACAGCGCAACCACCCACGATGGCCACTCCGCCCAGGCGGGGGATGGCCAGGGCCTGGCTCTTGCGCTCGCCCGGATGGTCGAGGGCCTGCAGGAAATGGGCGACACGGGTGACCACCGGCACCAGCAGGTCGCAAACGAGAGCGGCGATCGTCCCGGCGACCAGGACGGAGAAGAGCAGGGAGCTCATGGGGACGAGATCCATCTTACTCCCCTTCGCCGGGCCTTGCAGGAGCTGGCCCGAGGGCCGAGTTGCAGCCTTTCTGCGAATCTTTGACGCGAGTGTCGACAAAAACTGTCGACGCCGCCGTCTCGGCCGCCGATCCTCGAACCCCGCCGGCACCGCCGAGCGGAGGTTCCTCCGCGATCGCCTCGAGGGCTCGGGCCACGGCCGGGCCGTCGCCCACGGAGGCCCGATGGTAGGCCTCCGGCGCCAAGGCCTCGCGCAGCAGCAGGGCCACGTCGGAGCGCTCGCTGCCCACGTAGAGCACCGGCCGGCCCGACTCGCGGCAGCCATAGACCTTCGACGGCAGCACGAAGCCGACGAACTCGTCGCGCAGCGTGATGAGATGGGCGTCCGGAGTCATCAAGAGTCTGGGGAGCAAGGCCAGTGCCACGGGCTGGCTGCGATGAACCGGCAAGCCTTCGGCGCGCAGAGCCTGCTCCACCTGATCCGCCTTCTTGCCCGTGGCGTTGAGCCACAACGCCACCCGGCCGCTGCCCTGTCGGTGGTGCAGCCGATAGCCGGCGAGAAAGGTTTCGTGGTCGTGGGCCACGCCGAAATTGCCCGAGTAGAGCAGCACCTTCTTGCCGGCGAGAGCGGGCGGCAGGGGCAGGGGCTCGAGGTCCGGCGCGAGCGAGACCGGCGACGGATCTCGCTTGAGGCGGATGCGCTCAGGCTCGATGCCGATCTCGAGTAGACGGGTTCGCTGGTCTTTGCCCAACACTTCGAAGGTAGAGACACGCTTGCGCAGCGCCAGGGTGAGGCGATAGAAGGCCTCGAGCGCCGGCGGCACCCTTCCCAGCTCGGCCATCAGGCATTCCGGGTGGAAGTCGGTGATGCGGTAGGTGAGCTCGCGGCCGAGCAGAGCGTTGAGAGGAGCCAGGAAGTGGAGCAGGAACGGCGGGCTGCCGGTGAAGAGGATCTCATCGGCCTCGGCCAGGGCTCTTCGTAGCTGCCAGAGCAAGCGCGTGTTGGTACGCAGGGTCCACAGCGCCCGAGCCTTGAGATTCCCCTTGTCGTAGACCGGAGCTTGAACCCGCACGATCCTCAACCGCCCGCTGCCGGGCCGCTCTTCCTCGATCGAGCCCGGCCCGGAGGCCAGGCCGCCCAGCACCACGTCTTCGCCGCCGCTCGCCCGCTCGCGGGCGAACAGCAGGCTGTACTGCCCCACCGCACCGAAATCCGGCGGCAGCCAGTCGCAGAGATAGACCAAGCGGTGCATGGCGGTTCTGGGCTGATGCCTGGTTCAGGCAGCGTCGTCTTCCGAGCCCCAGGAGAGCCGCAGTTCTCTGTGGCTGAGAGCGCAGTCTCGGAGGTACATGTTGATCAGGGTCTGGTAAGGGATCTCGATACGGGCCGCCAGCTCTTTGAAATAGCCCAGGGTGTCCTCGTCCAGCCGGATCGTCACCTGCTTCTTCAACCGGCGTGCATAGGGATTGCGCCGAGCCTGAGAGAAGTCGTAGTGGTCTCTCATCGTCGTCTCCGTCGTAAGTAGACAGCACATTCGGCCGTGTTCGCCTTGCGTGCCGAGATGATCCGGATGGTTTCTTCCCCATGGTGGTAGCAGTGGCAGACCACCAGCGTTCGGAGTCGCGTGCTCAAACCCAGGAGGACGAACCGGTCTTCATAAGCTGAGTGGTCCGGATCGGCGGTCAGCAGCGCATCTTCGTCCAAGAAGGCCGTCTCCGCCTCCTCGAAGGAGACTCCGTGCTTCGACCGGTTCTGCCAGGCCTTGTCCTCGTCCCACTCGAACCGGAGAGCCAACACGACTACATTGTAAGTACGCAGTCGGTCGGTTGGCAACCGGCCCCGGAAGTGGACCGAGCTCAGCCCTCGAGGGCTCGCTCGATGCGCGGATCCGGGATGAACCAGATCACAGCGACCAGGCCGTAGACTGCCACCGCGAGCCAGGGGTGGACGAACGCTGCTGGAATCGCGCCGACGTAGAGAACCACGGAGAGGATGCCCTTCCGGTCGCCACCCACGGCTCGGGCCAGCGGTGAATCCTCGCCGTGGTGTCGAATCAGCGCCTGGCTCAGCAGGTAGTAGGCCACGCCAGCCATCAACATCACCACGCCGTAGAGCGCGACCGGCTGGGGAGCGAAGTGATTCTCCCCCATCCAGGCGGTGACGAACGGTACCAGGGAGAGCCAGAAGAGCAGGTGCAGGTTGGCCCAGAGGATCAGGCCGTTGATTCTGCGGGCGGCGTGGATCAGGTGATGGTGGTTGTTCCAGTAGATCCCCACGTGGACGAAGCTCAGCAGGTAGCTCAGGAGCGTCGGGCCCACCGCGGCGAGTGCCGAGAAATCCGCCTCGTGGGGCACTCGAAGCTCGAGCACCATGATCGTGATGATGATCGCGATCACCCCATCGCTGAAGGCTTCCAACCGGTTCTTGGCCATGGCTCCCCGCTCCGCAGAGCCAGAGCCTAGCTGCTCTCGACGGGGAGAAAAAGGGCCCCCGCGCCAGCAGGCGCGGGGGCGTGAAGCGGGGGAACGACTAGTTGCTGCCGGGCAGGCCCACGAAGCTCAAGGCGTAGAACCTGTCCATCGGGTCGAAGTTGAGGCGCCAGGTCATACGGTTCGGCACCAGCCGTAGCAGTCCGCGAATCACGTCGCGAGCCGGAACGCCGTTGGCGGCGAATCGCACCTTGGTGTGCACGAAGAGGTTCAACGGGTACCAACCCCAGGTCACGCGGAACTCCGAGCTGCGGTTGATCTGGGCCATCACCAGGTCCAGGGTGTCGTCGATGGTGCGCTCTTCGTCGGGGAGGTCGATCCGCGTCGAGAGGGGAGGCGCGACGTCCCGCCACTTGGAGTCCGGCGCCTGAACTCGAGCTGGAATCAGGTGGTAGAAGTTGCCGTCGTTCTCCACGCGGAACTGCCCAGGGTTGCCGCCGGCATCGTAGGAGGCCAGCATCGCGTCGATCAACGCGCTGAAGTCTCTCGGCCGGCCGCTGGCTGGATCGAGAGGGTAGCTGAAGTCGAGCACAGCGTTCCTGGGAACCAGAACCGGCCCCGGGGGAGCTGCCTTGCCCGGGCCGTTCGCCCTGATCACCAGCTGAGTTACGTCCGCGATGTCGCTCGCCGCCACCCAGGGTGCGTCTTCGTAAGTCACCACCACTCCGAATCGCTTCTCCAGCTGGTCTGCCACTTCGGAGAGGGCCCGGCCGTGGTCGACTTGCACTACGAGTTCCGTCGAGAGGGGGACCTCCTGAGCCAGGGCCGCGCCCGGATGGCAGAACATCGCCGAGGCCACGGCGACCCAGGAGGAAGTCAGGCAAGCAACCATTCTTGGTTGTCTTTTCATGTGCGTTCCTTTCATTCCGCTCAGGTAGCTCGACATCAGTGAATCGAGCTCGAGGCACCATCACGAGAGATCTTGGTGCCCGTCGGCTTGACGTCGATAACAATCGGGTTCTGGGCGTAGGGAGCCAAGGGACTGACACCAATTTGCAATGGATTGTTGTCGCAGGTCATCTTCATGATCTGCGTCACGCCCATCTGGCATGGAGTCGAGCCGAGGCGGAAGTAGTAACCATTCAGATCGCAATCCGCGCCAATCAGCGCGCCGGGGCACTTCATTCCGATCAGATCTACATCGCTGTACTTGTTACCGGCGATGATCTGCCAATCGCCTTGCGAGAGGTTCTGCTCAGAATAGTTCGGGAAAAGGCTGTTCTGCCGCCAGCAGGTATCGAAAGCTGGGCCGTTCGGAGCCGCTTCCGTGATGCGTCGACCTCGGAAGTCCGTCGTCGACGGCTCCACCTGGCCTCTGAATCGGGCAACATCTGACATGGGCTCTACGTCCCAGAATCCGAGGAACGTCGAGGTGTCGTCGGTGGGGATTACGCAGCTCGCCTTGGAGGCGCGGCAGGCGACGTGCGTGCCGGTGCTGTCGGTGTGGTTGAGCACCACTTCGAGCATGCTTACGTCGGTGGCCGGGCGGTTCTGGGGGAAGGACACGGTGAAGGTCTTGCTGGCGCCATCGTGGGAGGCCAGGGTCAGGCTGCCTTGATGGCTCGAGAGGTTCATCTGCGTCTGGCCAGAGGCCTGTCGAACCTCATACTGATAGTCGCAGCTGCCGCTGCCCAGGTTCTGCACCTCGAAGTTCCCCTGGGTCGACCCTCCCGGCCGCAACAAGGTTCCGTCGATCGCCGCGCCGCACGGGCAGGTGCAATTCTGCTCGTTCGACGTGGTGCTTCCCGCGCTCGGCGTATCGAGCGCGAAGCTCCTGCCCCAGGGCAGGCCGGTAAATGAATGCCCGCTCATGGCAACTCGGATCGGCTGGGAACAACAGGCATTCTGTTGAACCTCGCCGTCGAGGATGCCGTCTCCGAGCCCTAACGGCGTGACGCTGGCGCAGCTGCCGCCGGTCATTTCGCCGCTGGAGACCGAGCCGGTGCCGAAGGCGTGGAAGCCGCCGCCACGGCAGAAGCTGGCCGAGTAGGCGAAGCCATCGAAGCCGGTGATCTCCGCACCGTAGGTGATTTCGATGCAGAAGCGCGGGAAGGTGAAGCCGGTATTGGTGATCGAGAAGTAGATGGTCAAGTCCATCTGGAAGTAGGCCGAGAGCACGAAGGCGCTGATCGGCACCTTCTGGCCGATACCCAGGCCCTGGAGCACGGCGGTGCCGATCACTCCGGTGATCGGATCGAACAGGATCACCTTCTGCCATTGGGCGTGGATCAACGGAATGGTGACGTGGATGTAGAGCTCGAAGGAGATCGAGCGGCGGGACAGCTGAGTTTCCGGATCGAAGGCCTGGATGCGCAGCGTCTCGTCCACCATCTCGGTGGTCTCGGCGTCGCGCACCGCGAACTCCTGGAAGTACACCGCTGGCATCGGCCGGGCCGAGGCCACCTTCGCCCCGTCCCGTCGGTCGAGCAAGTTGTAGGAAGACCGGGAAGCCTTGTTCGGGGCCGTGATGGTGATCGGCACCAACACCTGGCGACCCTGGCCGTCCGCCACCACCAGATTGATCTGCCCCAGCGGAGCGTTGGGCAGCACCTCGAGGAGGGCCGAGATCTCCTCCTCGCTCGACTCCACGCTGTGCAGCAGCACCCGGCCCGATGCACTCGGGCTGAGCGTGGTGCCGGCCAGATGGCGGCCCGAGATAGACAGGGCGTAGAGCCCGCCCTGCTGCGGCTCGGCCGGGGTCCAGGCGTCCACCAGCGGCCCTGGCGGCAGCACCCGGAACTGGATCACTTCCCGGCCCTGGCCGTTGTCCACCATCAGGTTGTAGAAGTCCAGGATCCGCGTGTCGGTGGCGTCGATGTCCACCTCCATCGAGGTTCCGGCGGCATTGATCGACACCAGCTGAGCGGTGGGGAAGATCCTCGAGACCGGATCGCTCGGGTCCGGCTGGTCGGTGGGGATGGACACTGTGGAGCCGGCGAGGTTCTGGCCGGTGACCGTCACCCGCGTCCGCCCGCCGCTGACGAAGGAGCTCGGCGAGATCGTGTTGAGGATCGGCTTGGCGCTCGAGCCCACCGCCAGCTGGGCCGGTACCGTGCGCACCAGCCCGCCGCCCGTGCCGCTCAGCGTCAGGTCGTAGGTACCCGTGGCCAGGGTGGCGCTTGCCGTGAGAGTGAGGGTGGAGGTTTCGCCCACCTGGATCGTCGGCGGGTTGAAGTCGACCGTGATCCCGGCCGGCAGATCCTCCATCGACAGGCTGATGCCGCCGGCCACGGTGGCATCCGAGCTGGCCGAGACCGTGTAGCTCGCCGTGCCGCCCTGGACGGTGGAGACGTAGGACGGGTTCACCTGGAGCGCGAAGTCGGTGGCGGTACGGACATTCACCGTCACCGCCTGGCT
>CALMKX010000228.1 GCA_937867335.1 uncultured Acidobacteriota bacterium | reverse complement strand
AGATGGTCAGGCGCGGCAGCTCGTTGACCCGGACGACGTCGACGGCCAAGCCGGTGCCGCTCGGGCCGCGGAAGGCCGGCCAGTCGGCGGCGGCCGGCCAGGCGAGAGCCATGCTCAGGCTGAGGGCGAACAAGAACCGGCTGGGGCTCATCTCAGAAGGCCGCCTCGTAGAGTCGCAGAAAGTCCTCCTCCGAGACCGGCCGCGGGTTGAAGCCGCCGGTCCACTCCTGGCGCGCCCGGCCGGCGAGTTCCGGAAGCTCCTCCGCCCGCACGTCCAGGGCCGAGAGCCGCTCCGGCAGGCCGGCCGTGCGGAGCATCTGGGCGACCGCCAGGGCGATCTCCTCGGCACCGCCCAGGGACAGCTCCCGATAGAGCTCCCCGGCCGGCCCCTGGGCATTCCAGCGCACCACAGTCGGCAGCATCAGCCCCACGGCCTGGCCGTGAGCGATGCCGTAGCGGGCGGTCAGCGGGTTCGCGGCCGCGTGCGCAGCGCCCAGCATCGAGGCCTCGATGGCCGCCCCGGCGAGGTGCGCCCCGAACAGCATCTCTGCGAGGCCGGCTGCGCTGGGTCGCGGCGACACCGCCAGGGCGAACTGGCCCGAGAGGCGATTCCAGGCCTCCCGGGCGAGCAACGAGGAGACCGGGTTGCGCCGCCGGGTGACGAAGCTCTCCACGGCATGGGCCACGGCGTCGATCCCGGCCGCCGCCCGCACCGGCGCGGGGGCGGTGAGGGCGAGCTGCGGGTCCAGCAGCACCAGGCGGAAGCGGGCTTTGGGATCCCCGCAGGCCATCTTGCGACCGTGGGCATCTCCCGGCGGGGCCTGGGCCTGGGTGATCAAGGCGTAGGACTGCGCCTCACTGCCGGTGCCGGCGGTAGTGGGGATGCCGATCGAAGGCAGCATCGGCCGCGCGGCCTTGGCCCAGCCCCAGTAGTCCTCCATCTTGCCGCCGTTCGAAACCAGGAAGTTGATCCCTTTGGCGCAGTCCAGCGCACTGCCGCCGCCCACCGCCACCAGCAGATCGGCGCCGAAGGCCGCCGCCGCCGCCGCGCCCTGGGCTACCGCCACCGTGGTGGGGTTCTCCGGCACCTCGTCGAAGAGCTCCGCCTTGAGCCCGGAGCCCGTCAGCGCCCAGAGCACGCGCTCGGAGTGGCCCGCAGCGGAAACGCCCCGATCCGAGACCACCAGGGCCCGCTGGCCGCCGAGCCGACTCGCTTCCTCGCCGAGGAAGGCCACCACCTCGGAGCCGCCCAGCACCTCGATGCCCCCCACGGTGGCCCGCCAGCTCGAAGTGGCAGCCTCGGCGTGGCTCATCGAGCCCCTCCCGCCGCAGCCGCCGGCTCGGCCAGGCCGAACGAGCGCCGGCGCACCAGGAGGTCGAAGAGATTGCCCTCATGGGGCTGGTCCCAGGCGATCTGGGGGGTGGGGATCGGCCCCAGGTTCAGGCGGTCGATCTTCGGGCTCGCGAGGATCTCCTGGCGCCAGCCCGAGTCTTCCCCGAGGGCGGTGGCCACCAGGGCCGGGCCTATGCGCTCGAGGATCTGCTCCTGCGGCACCTCGACCACCGAAACAAAGGGAAACAGCAGCTCGGTCTGGGCCAGCGGGTGCTCCGGGTCGGTGAGCCAGACCACCGTGGGCAGCAGGAAGGCGCAGCCCTCCACTTCCACCAGCCTGGGCCCGCGTAGAGGCGCGCTCAGGTCCACCGCCCCGCCCGCCTCGAGCAGGCGGTCGAGATGGGCCGAGAGGCGCTCCGCCGCCGCCCTGGAGGGCATCGCCGCCAGCTCGGCCGCCGGATCCTCGAGGCCGCGGGCTGGAATCCCCGCGAGGCGCTCGGCCAGGGCCTGGGCGAGCTCCCGGCCATGGCTCGAGGTCCACACGCCGGAGGCGTTGAAGCAGGAGCGGCCGCCGTTGGCCGCCACCGAAGTGGCCAGCAGCTCGAGGTGGCGGGGCCACTCGGCCGCGGCATCGCGGCCCAGGAGCACCTTGCTCCAGCCCGGGCCGTGGATCTCCACTCGAGGGTCTGATTGCCAGGGCGCCACGGTGTCGCGGTCTCCGAAGAGCATCGAGCGGCCGCATCGGAGCAGGATCTCGAGGGCGCCGGCGTGGCTCGAAGGATAGAAACCCAGGGCCTCCCCGGGCAGCCCCGCGGCCAGGAAAGCCTGGGCGATGCGGTAGGGGGTCCAGGGCTCCTGGCGGCCGGGGCGGATCGCCCAGCCCACCTTGAGGGCGATCGCCGGCAGCCACAGGGCGTGCACGCCGGGCGAGTTCGAAGGCAGCACCAGGCCGAGCCAGTCGGTCTCACGGCGGAAGGAGAGCCGCCGCCCCTGCTCGAAGCCGAAGCCTTGATCCAGGATCTCCGGCTCTACCCCCCGGGAAAGGCCCGCCAGCACCTCGGGCAGCCGCGCCAGCATGGAGCAGATCTTCTCGCGGTTGGCCCGCACCAGGCTCCGGGGCATGCCGGTAGTGGCTGAAAGCTGGGCCACATAATCGTCCGGGCTCTGGCTCCCCTCGCCGAGGGGCAGCTCGGCCGAGCGGAAGAGCTCGCCGGCCCGCGCCGCCAGGGCTAGAAGCTCCCTAGTGGAGAAAGCCCCCAGCGCGGTGGCCACGGCCGAGCCAGCGAGGTCCCGCCCGATCAGCCCGGGGTTCGCCTGGCTCACCTCGGCCACGGGCTCGCCGGTGGCAATATTCGGCAGCGTCACCCGCTCGAGGCTCCAGTACGGCTGGCCCCGACGCAGCAGGGGAATCCGAGCTCGGCCCGCGCGGCTCATGCCGCTCCACCTCCGGCCGGAAGCGAGCTCCCCGCGCCGGCCATTCCTGCGGGTTCGCGCCGGATCCTGCCCGGCATGCTGCCAATCTCGACCTGGGATCGCCCACGA
Source organism: uncultured Acidobacteriota bacterium (assembly GCA_937867335.1). Taxonomy (GTDB): domain Bacteria; phylum Acidobacteriota; class Thermoanaerobaculia; order Multivoradales; family SZUA-115; genus JAXLQX01. The sequence continues at coordinate 11,355 of CALMKX010000228.1, read as the reverse complement.
TGCATGCAAGAGGCTCTGCGCAGCAAGAAGAGTACCGCCACCGCGTCCTCGGCAATGTACGTCCAGGGCGGCACCAGGTTCTCCCCGCCAGCGCCTGCCGGGGTGTTCTGGGAAACCCTTTGCCGGCTCTTGGGAAAGGCGCGTGCCGCGCCGGAAGTCCGGCCGCTTCTCGAGAGCAGCGCACCCGGTCGAGAGGTTCCAGGGGGGCCCTGCTCCCTGCCCCCCCTCCCCTAGCGCTGCAGCCCCACGATTGGATCCTGGCTCGCCGCCCGGCGAGCGGGGCCGTAGGTGGCGAGCAGGGCCACTGCGGCCATCACCAGGGCCACCACCAGGAAGGTACCGGGGTCGAGCGGCCGCACGCCGTACAAAAGGGACGTCAAGAGGCGGCTGGTGGAAGCGGCGGCCACGCTGCCCAGGGCCACTCCCAGGCCGCCGAGCAGCAGGCCGTGGCGCAGCACCAGCCGGGCGATGTCCTGCCGGCGAGCGCCGAGGGCCATACGCACGCCGATCTCCCGGGTGCGCTGGGCGGCCACAAAGGAAGTCACTCCGTAGGTGCCCACCGCGCCCAGCAGGAGAGCAGTGGCCGCCGCGATGGCCAGCATCAAAGCGGTGAACGAGGTGCGGGCCATGGAGCCCTCGAGCAGCTGGCCGAGCGTGCGCACGGAGGCGAGGGGCAAATTGCCGTTCACCGACCACACCGCTCGCTGAACCTCATCGAGGAAGCCGGGCTCCCCCACCCGACTGGAGCGCACCACGAAGTTCATCGTGCGCTCCACGTACACCGCGTCGTCCCACCACTTCTCGAGCTTCAAGGGCCAGTACACCACCCGCTGAGTGGGCTGGTCCACGCCGACGTCGCGCAGATCCGCGGCCACGCCCACGATCTCCCGCCAGACCGAGCTCGGCGTCTCGCGGATGCGCTTGCCGAGGGCGTCCTGGGGGTTCGGCCAATAAGCCCGCGCGAACGTCTCGCTCACCACCGCCACCGGGGCGGCCTGCTCGACGTCCGCCCAGCGGAGGCTCCGGCCGGCGAGCAACGGGGTCTTCAGGGTCTCGAGATAGTTCTCCCCCACGAAGCGCATCGGATGCAGCGGCGGCACCTGGCCGTCGGCCGGGGGATGGTCTTCCACGAACACCGGATCGAAGCTGCCGAGGCTGTCCATCGGCAGCCCCGAGGAGAGGCCCACGGAGGAGACGCCGGGGATCGCGCGCAAGCGCTCGGCGATCGCCTGGTAGAGCTGCACCACCTCGGCCGGCTTGCCCACCTCGGCTTCCGGCACCTCCAACCGGAAACTCAGCACCTCTTGCGGCCGAGCAAAGCCGGGGTCGACCGCGCGCAGGGCCTGGAAAGTGCGCAGCAGCAGGCCCGAGCCCACCAGCAGCACCAGGGCGAGAGCGATCTGCGCCACCGCCAGGGCGTTGCGGGCCCGCACCCGGCCACGGCTCACGCTACCGCTGCGCCCGGCCTCGCGCAGGGTGAGCGCCAGGCCGGAAGCCCCCAGCCTCGCCACTGCCACGCTGCCGAAGAGCAAGGCCGAGAACACCGAGATTCCCAGGGTGAAGGCGATGGCTGCGCCGTCGAGGCGGATTTCAGAGAGCCGGGGCAGGCCGGCGGGGGCTATTTCCACCAGCAAGTTGAGCCCGAGCCAGGCGAGCACCATCCCCACCACCGCTCCCGCCAGGCCCAGCAGCAAGCTCTCGCCCAGGAGCTCCCCCGCCAATCGCCGCCGCGAGGCGCCCAGCGCCGTCTGGATGGCCAGCTCCTGCTGCCTGCCTTCGGAGCGCACCAGGAAGAGGTTCGCCACGTTCGCGCAGGCCACCAGCAGCACCAGCCCCACGGTGCCGAAGATCACCCACAGCACCTTGCCGACGTCGCCGATCACCCACAGCTTGATCGGCCGTGCCTCGGGAGAGATCTGCGCCTTCTCCATCATCGCCCGGGTAAAGCCGGTGGGCATCGGGTACTCTCCGAGCGCCACCGGAATCAGCCGCGCCATATCCGCGCTGGCCTGCGCCAGGGAGACGCCGGGCTTGAGCCGCGCAATGCCGTAGAAGCCGAACTGGCCGAAGAAGAGATCCGCCTTCTTCTGGCGGATCGGCAGGAAGAGCTTGGGCTCCCCTTCCAGGAAGCGGAACCCCGCCGGAGTGACGCCGATCACCTGCCGCGGCACGCCATCCAGCTTCAGCATCTTGCCGATCACTCCCGGGTCGCCCGCGAACTGCTTGCGGAAGTAGGCGTCCGAGAGCATCACCGTCGCAGCGCCGTCCGGGTTCATGTCTGCCTCGGTGAACTGCCGGCCCAGCTGGGGCCTCATCCCCAGCACGGGGAAAACGCCTTCCGTGAGCCGCACCACGTCCACCTGCTGGGGCTGGTCCAGGCCGGTCACCGCCACCCGCACGGACTGCCACATGCCTGATTCCGCGAAGCTCTTGGCCTGCTCCCGGTAGGTGAAGTACAGCGCCGGGGCCTGAGGCAGATGCTCCTCCCCCACCCCCGGAGCCCGGTGCCAGATGCCCACCAACCGGTCCGACTCCGGATAAGGCAGCGGCCGCAGCAGCACGCCGTTCAGCACGCTGAACACGGCACTGTTGGCGCCAATGCCCACGCCCAGGGTGAGCACCGTCAGAGCCGTGAACAGCGGAGCCTGGGCAAGGCGGCGAAGGATGAGGCGGAGCTGGCTCAGAGGTCGAGTCACGGCAAGTCCTCCCGTCGGTCATCTCCGCAAAGCCCGCGGAGTCGTGGGGTCGCTGTCGATGAAGAACGGAAGGAAGCGGCCAAAGGTTTCGAGGTGGGGCTTGGGAGGAAGCTGCCTGGCCGCCGCTCCTCCTCACAAGGGCCCCTTCGATGCCGAAGCGGCCTCGCCACCGCCCACCCTCCCGCCAGAGCCGGCGAACCCCTGGTCTAGGCCCTGGCCGGGCTGGCGTAGAGCTCGGTGGAAATGTACTTGAGGCCGGAGTCGCAGGCGAGGGTTGCCACGGTGTGGCCGGGGCCCAGACGGGCGGCAAGGCGCAGGGCGGCCACCACGTTGGCGCCGGTGGAGGTGCCGGCGAAGAGGGCTTCTTCCCTCGCCAGGCGGCGGGCCATGGCCATCGCTTCTTCGGTGGAGACGGCCTGGATCTCGTCGGCCAGGTCCGCTCGCCAGCGCGGCGGCACGAAGCCCGGGCCCACGCCTTCGATCTTGTGGGCACCGGGGGACCCACCTCCCAACACCGGGGACTCCGCCGGCTCCACCGCCACCAGGCGCACCCTCGGCTCGAGCCCGCGCAGCGTGCGCGCCACGCCGGTGAGGCATTGGGCGGTGCCCACGGCCTGCACGAAGGCATCTACCCGGCCGCTGCTCTGGGCCCACAGCTCCTCCGCGAGGGGAGCGTAGCCGTCGGCGGCATCCGGGTTGTTGAACTGGTCCGAGTAGTAGGAGCCGGGCTCGGCGGCGAGCTCCTGGGCCTTGGCGATCATGCTCTGGATGAGCTCTCGGTTGATCCGCCCGCCGTCGCTCGGCAGTTCGAGCACTTCCGCCCCCAGGGAGCGCATGTGATCCCGCTTTTCGCGGCTGAAGGCGTCCGAAGTGACCAGGGTGATGGCGTAGCCCAGGGCGGCGCACACGAACGCCAGGGAGGTGCCAGTGCTGCCGCCGGTGTACTCCACCACCCTCCCGCCGGGCGCCAGCGCCCCCCGCGCGGCGCCCCCGGCCACCACGGCGAGGGCCATGCGGTCTTTCATGCTGCCGGTGGGGTTCTGGCATTCGAGCTTCACCAGCACCCGGCCGGAGCCCGGAGGCACCACCCGCCGCAGCTCCACGAGCGGGGTGCGGCCTACGGAGGAGAGGATTTCGAGGGGCTCGGGCATCGGGGGTTGGGCGGGCCGCCGCGGGTGGGGCCCAGCGCTCTCCTGGCAGTGGGTTTGTCGGCCGCTGTCGCCGCCGGGAGCCTAGCACGGCCCTCGGCGGCAAGACGGGCTTCGGCCGCTGCTCAATCCGCGGGGTTCGCCTCCGGCCGCGGGCCGTCAACCCCTGCGGGAGAGGTGACCAGCTCGGAGGTACTCGCTTCGAGGAGAGTCGAGAGCCCACCCGGCAAAGCGACGCCTAGCTCGGAGCTGGCAGCTGCGGGTCCCGTCGCAGCCTGCGAATTCGGCGCATCGGCTGGCCGGTCGCTGGCCGACTTGCCACCTTGTGGTTCGCTGAGTGCCGTCTTCTTGTACGCCGAGATGTTGTAGTGGAAGCGAGCCGAGAGAGGCTCGTGGTTCGTGGTCAGGCGAAAGACTGATCCAGTGCCACCGGCGAGGATCGGGTTCGAGTAGAACATCTGCGGCCCTTCGGTGGTCTCCGTAGTCCAGCAGAACTGGACGTAGTCCCTCGGCTGCCAATTGTGAAGTGGCGTACTGGCCGAGAAACTCGCCGAACAGGTGCTCCCCGCGAAGTAGTCACCGACGTTGATGCGCTGGAAATTCTGATCCTCGGGGATGCCATACACCGTAATGCTGAAGTTGGAAGTCGAGGTCCTGATTCCCAGCTCGGTCATTCGCTTCAACGCGCCCCAGGTGTAGCTCTGGGAGATCGGGTAGAAAGGCTCGTCGTCCCGCGCTTCGCCCACGGCCTCCGCGATCAGCACCGCCATCTCGGCACCGAAGAAGAGACCTGCGGTAACCGGCCCGACGATCAGGTCGGTGTGCAGGCCCAAGGCCATAGAAATGTTGTTGACTTTGGTCTCGTCGTACTCCAGACCACCCTTGTCGTTCTCCACCAGCTGATCCATGAACCCTGCATGGCGGCCATGAGTCACGCACAGACCATCGACCTGGGACTGGTAGGCTGGACTGACGCTGACCTGACACTTGGCAGACCCCGAGCAGTTCTTGTCGTTGCCGGTATCCGGATTGCTCTCCGAGGGGCTCTGCGAGAGCTCGACGACACGACTCGCCTGGCCCCTGGGGACCGACGTGTACGCCCAGTGTCGGGCGTAGAACTCCAAACCCACCCCGCCTTCTCCCGACTTGAAAGTATCGGCCAGGAACCCCGTTGGGCTCAGGCAGTAGACCTGGCCACCGTCGGCGTAGGTAGGCGCGTCGTACTGGGAGTCGTAGATCACCCGGTTGCGTGCGTTGTTGTTGTTGTTGATCGCTAGGAAATCAGCGGTCGACTTGATTCTTGCGATGTCGAAGCGCTGCAGGCGATAGTAAACGTTGTCGGCGGCTGCCAGGTCCTTCAAGGCCACGAAAGGTAAGGTTACGTAAGGCTTGCAAGTGCCCCCTTGGATGTTCTGGTAGAAGGACTTGTCGCATTCCTGCGCAGTGCCGTTGTAGACAATCTCGTACTTGTTGTTGAACTGGCTCTGGGTGAGAGTCTCGGTCGCGGCTCGAGCTGCGGGAAGGGCCAGACCTCCGCTCACGACCCCGACCAGACAAGCGCCTACGGCAAGAACTCCCCTTCTCGATTCCATGACTCGAATTCCCTCCTGACGATCGTCCTGGGGACGCGCCGGGCCCGGTGCCTCGCACAGCGCGACGCGACTTCGAGCCAGGCGCATTCGCGGACATAACAATAAATACATTTATCCGAGATGAGCTAAATCATCCTACACGATTGTTTGAGTGTCAATCATTCTCGCGCAGGTTTTCGGCGAGACCGGTGCAGACCGCCAGCGGGGCCGGGCTCAGAGCGGGCCAGGGCCCATCGACCGCAATCGAGCTCCTACAGGGGCGGCGAGAGCAGTCGGCTCCTGCGGCGAGGCCCACCCGCCCTGCTCAGCCTGTGGGCGCGAGAAGAAGCTCGAAGTACACCCGTGCACGAGCGAAGGTGAGAGCCGCGATGGTAGCCCCTACCCCCCACCCCACAGCTCGTGGAAGATGCGGTCCATCTCCTCGGGGGTTTCGGGGCGTTGGTGGTCCAGCCACCAGCGCAGGAGGCCGAAGCAGGCTCCGGCGAGGGCTTGGGCGGCCAGGGGGGTGGGAACGGTTCCGGGGCGGCGCTCGGGGGGCCAGGCGGCAAGGCGGCGGGCGATGGACTTGCCAAGCTGCGCGGTGCCCACCTGGTACACACGGTCCACCATGTGGGCGCGCACCAGGTTCTGGTGGAAGGCGGGCACCTGGCCCACGTGGCGAAACAGCTCCGCCACCGGCGCCAGGCGGGGGGTTTCCGGGCCGTCCGGGCCCATCTCGCCGTCCATCCATTCGAGCATCCGCGCGAAGCCCCGCAGCAGCAGATCGTCCTTGCCGCGGTAGTGCGAGTAGAAGGTGGAGCGGCCGATGTCCGCGCGGTCCAGCAGATCCTGGATGGTGATGCGGTCGTAGCGCTTGGCCACCGCCAGCTCGAGCAGAGCGTTCATCAGCGCGTGAGAGGTGCGCCGCACCCGGCGATCCACCTCGGCGGCGCCGTTTCCTTCCTCGTCCTGAACAGTCGGGTGCTTTTTGTTCATTAGCGCACAAAGGAGCCGGAGTTGGTTGTTGCGCCACGTACCGGGCTGGCCGAAACTTCGCGGATGCGCAACATACCACGCGACCTTCCGAGCGGAATTTCCTTGATCGCCGGCGCCCTCTTGGGCCTGCTGGTGATGGCTTTCCACCCCACCGGGCACGACCTCGCGCGGCCCGGCCAGTTCGGCGCCATGGCCCACTTGAACGTGGCCGTGCATAGCCTGGCGTTGTTCGCCACGCCCCTGGTGTTCTTCGGCCTCCTGGGCGTGGCGCGGCGGCTGTCGCCCTCTCCTCTCGCCACCGCCGCGCTGGTGGCCTTCGGCTTCAACACCGTGGCCTTGCTGGGCGCCGCGGTGGCGAGCGGCTATGTGGCCACCGAGGTGATCGAGCGCTCGCTCTCGGCCGAGCCGGCCGGGCAGGAGCTCTACCACACGCTGCTCTGGTACACCGGGCGGCTGAACCAGGGCTTTGCGCGGGTGGGGGTGTTCGCCTCCTCCGCGGGCCTCGTCCTGGCCGGCCTCGCCATCCTGCGCCACCGGCGGATGCCCCGGGGCCTCGGCATCCTCGGCCTGGCGGTGGGCCTCCTGACCGCGCTGATGCTCGCCGTGGGGCACCTGCGCCTCGATGTCCATGGCTTCGGCGCCGTGGTGCTGGTGCAGGCGATCTGGCTGGTGTGGGCGGGTGGGCTGCTCTGCCGGGAGGGAAGCGCCCCCGACGCCTAGGCGGCCGGTGGCAGGTCGAGGTCGCGCAGGGGGCGGTACCGCGCGGCCACCAGCTGGCCGGCGGCGGCGAGGAGGCCGAGGGCGGAGAACAGGAAGGCGATGCCCCGCCCCTTGCCGGTGCCGAACCAGCTGCCCACCAGGCTCGCGAGCAGCCCGCCTGGCGCGAACCAGGGTTCCAATACGTGGTCCGCGAGGGGACCGGCCAGGCCGTAGGCCAGGGGCAGGGTGGACCACGCCACCATCCGTCGCAGGGCGAAGACGCGGCCCTGGATCTCGAGCGGCGCTCGCTCCTGCCAGAGAGACTGGCTGAAGGCGTTCACCAGAGGCGAACAGCTGGCATAGCCCACCACCGCCGCCCCCACCAGGGCCAGGCTGGGCCGCAGGCCGCCCACGGCGAGGATGGCCGCCTGGGCGAGGGAGAGCCCGAGAATCCACCGCACCCGCTCGCGGGGCGCAGGCAGCAGGCTGGCGGTCAAGCTGCCGGCGAGGATGCCGAGCCCGGCGCAGGACACCACCACCCCCAGGGCCGAGGGCGAAGAGAAGCTCAGCACCAGGGGCGTGAGCAGCACCTGCACCACGCCGTCGATGAAGTTGAAGCCGGCGAAGGCCACCAGCAGGGCGAGCAGGCCGGCTTCGCCGCGCAAGAACCGCCAGCCTTCGCCCAGGCCGGCGAGCGGCGAGGCCTTCCCGGCCTCGGGCGGCGCCTGAGGGGCGGCGGGCAGCCCCGGGGTGAGGAGCACCGAGAGGGCGCCCACGGCGAAGCTCGCCATGTCCACCAGGAGCAGGCCCCAGAGGTGCAGGCTCGCCAGCAGCAGCCCGGCCAGCGACGGCGCGGCGATGCGCGAGGCGGCGTCCCCCAGCTGGATCATGCCGCTGGTGCGGGAGAGCAGCGCCGGCTCCACCAGGGCGGTGGAGGAAGCGATCAACGCCGGCCAGTGCACCGCCTGGAGCACCGAGCTCACGCCCAGGAGCAGATAGAGATGCCAGGGGGAAAGCGCCCCGCGGGCGAGGAGGGCGGCGATCGCCGCCACCACCGCGCCCGAGCCGAGGTTGGTGCAGCACAGCACGGCGCGTTTGCTGAAGCGGTCCACCACCAGGCCGGCGAAGGGAGCGGCGACGATGCCCGGGAAGGTGGAGAACAGGGCGATCAGCGCGAAGCGGGTGACCGAGCCGGTCTCCTGGTAAACCCACACGCCGAGGCCGAAGGTGGTGAGGCCGGAGCCGATCTGCGACAGCAGCTGGCCGATCCAGAGGGGCAGGAAGCGACGCAAGGCTCAGATCCGGCCGAATGGGGAGAGCGAACCAGGGGCTGGAGAAGGGAGCTCGGAATTCATGCAGACACCGAATATAGGCCAGAATGCATTCTCGAGTAGAATATATCCAGCCGAGCCAAGAGCAAGGCCGATCTCGCCGAGGTGAGGAACTCGCCTCGGCCGGAGAGCCGCCACGCCGAGCCGCCGCCCCGAGACCCTCCCACTCCCGACATGAAATTCTGGCTCCTCGCGCTCGCCCTGCTCTCGGCGGGCCTCGTCCGCTCGGCCCTGGCCACCCGGCTCGACGCCTTCACCGTCGATGAGGCGTATCACGTCACCGCCGGGGTGGCCTATGCGCGGCTGGGGGATTTTCGCCTGAACCCGGAGCATCCGCCGCTGGTGAAGCTGTGGGTGGGCTGGAGCCTGCCGCCGAGCCTCTTCGCGTTGCCGGCGTTCCGGCCGCTCGCCGACAAGCCGGACGAGCGCCGCTTCACCAACCTCGCGGTGTACCGCGACAACGATCCGGACCGCGTACAGGCGCGAGTGCGCCTCGCCATGCTGGGCCTCAACGCCCTGCTGCTCGCAGCCTTCGCGGTAGCGGTGCGAGCGGTATTCGGCGACGGCCTCGCCCTGGCGAGCCTCGGCCTCCTGCTGCTGGACCCCACGGTGGCGGCCCATCTCCCCCTGGCGATGACCGATCTGCCGGTGGCCCTGCTTTCCACCACCGCCCTGCTCTGGGCCTCGCGGGCCTTCCGGCATTGGCGGACCGCGGAGCTCGTGGCCACCGGCGTGGCCGCGGGCCTGGCCCTGGCCAGCAAGCACTCGGCGCTGGTGACGCTGATGGCTCTCGGCCTCTACGGGGCGTTCCAGGCCCTGCGGCGGGCGCCTCCGACCGAGAGCCGGCCGTCGCAGCTCGGCCGGCTGGCTCGGCTGGCGGCCGTGGGCATCGGGGCCGTGGCTCTGCTGTGGCTCTCCTACGGCCTGCAGGACTGGGAGAGCCCGGAACACCGGGACGCCTTCAACCGCCCTCTCGAGCAGAAGATCGCCGACGTTTCGAGCCCCTTCCACCGCGAGGCCCTCGGCCTGCTCGAGCGCGGCCATCTGCTGCCGCGGCCCTATCTCTGGGGCCTGGCGGACACCCTCCGGGCCAGCCTCGAGGGCCGCAGCTATCCGGTGCTGGCGTTCGGCCGCCTCTACTACAGCAAAGGCCCCTGGTACTTCTTCCCCGGCATGCTGGCGGCCAAGCTCGCCCTGGGCTGGCTCGCCCTGCTGGTGGCGGGCGGCGCGCTGCTCGCCCGCGGCCGGTTGCCGCAGCCCTGGTGGCCGGGCCTCGGCGCCACCCTCGGCCTGGCCCTGGTGTTCTTCCTGGTGCTCGCCGGTAGCTCCCCCTACGCCGGGGTTCGCCACGCCTTGCCGGTGCTGCCACCCCTCGCCCTGGTGGCGGCGGCACCGCTGGCCCTCGCCGGAGAGGGACGGGACAAAGGCCTGGCGCTCTTCTCCGCCCTGAGCCTGGCCCTGGCCGCGCTCTCCGCCCTGCCCGTGCTGCGCCCGTGGGAGTACTTCAACGAACTCGCCGGTGGCCCGGCGGAGGCCTGGCGACTGTTCAACGACGAAGGCGTGGACCTCGGCCAGCGCAAGCTCGAGCTGGCGAGCTACTACCGCGAGCATCCGGAGGCGAACGAGCCGGTGCCGCTCGTGTCCTACCCGGTGAGCAAGGCCGAGATGCAGCGGCGCGGCCTGCACTGGCTGGGCGAATCTCCGGGGGATTCGGAAGTCCTCGCTGCCTCGCCCCGGCTGCGCGGCACGTTCTTCATCAGCGCCGCCCAGCTCGGCCCTTCGCCGTGGTGGGACAAGGCACCGCTACGAGCCCGCGAGCCGCAGTCGAGGCGAGGCAACCTCTTCATCTACCAGGGCGAGATCGACGCCGGATGGCTGCAGGCCGAGGAGCTCTACTGGAAGGGCGTGCGCACCCTGTTCGCCCAAGAACCGGATGCCGCCCTGGCCGAACGCTGCTTCCGCCAGTCTCTCACCGCCGACGGCCGGGCCTTCTTCGTCGCCATCGAGCTCGGCAACTTGCTCGCCGCCCGGGGCGCCCGCGAGGAGGCCCTGAGTGCTTTCGAGACCGCCCGGGCGGCGGCCCCGGCGGGCAGCCGCGTGCAGGAGGAGATCCACCGGCATCTCGAGGAGCTGCGGCAAGCCCCGGACGGCGACCCTCCCCCGCCCCTCAGGGACCCGAACCTGGAATGACCCGCCGATCCTCCTCCCCCGCGCCCGGCACCGGCGTGGCGCTTTCGCCGATGCAGCGGCGCTTCTTCGCCCTCGGCCTCAGCGAGCCCCACCACTGGTGCCAGGTGCAACTGCTGGCGGCACGGCAACGCATCGCGCCGGGGCGGCTGGTGCGCATCGTCGCCGCTCTCCTCGAGCACCACGAGGCCCTGCGCCAGGCCTTCGAAAGGGACGACCAAGGCGAGTGGCGAGCGCGACTCGAGCCGGCCCCGCAGCGGCCTCCCGTGGCGCTCCTGGACCTCCGGGCCCTCGAGCCGGCGAAGGCGCGGTCGGCGGTGCGGGCCCTGGGCAACCGCGCCCTCTCGAGCCTTCGCCTCGCGGGGCCGCTCGCCCGGGTGGTGCTCTTCGAGATGCCCGCCGGGCTCGAGCAGCGGCTGCTCTTCGTGCTCCATCACCTGATCTCGGACCGCCCCAGCTGGCAGATCCTGCTGGCGGATTTCCTCACCCTCGACGGGCAGCTCGAAGCCGGCCGGGCTCCCGAGCTGCCGGCGCCTTCCACGCGGGCGGCCGAGTGGGTGGCCTTCCTCGAGGCCGAAACGGCCACCCGCAGCGCCGAGGAGCGAGCGTTCTGGCGAGGGGCGGTGGCGCCGGCCCCGCCCCTGCCGCAGGAGCGGAACCTCGGGCCGAACCGGGTGGCGTCCGCATCGGCCTGCCGGCGGAGCCTTCCGCTCGCCGAGCTCCTGGG
>CALMKX010000227.1 GCA_937867335.1 uncultured Acidobacteriota bacterium | reverse complement strand
GAACTCACCGACACCAGCGCCGGAAAGTTTTGCAGATTGTTCGGGCCGCCGTCGCCGTCGCCCAGATCGTTGGCCGTCACGCCGTTGTTCCCCAGATCAATGCCTAGACTGCCGCTCGAGTGAATCGAGTTTCCCAAAATCCGGTTTTGCGCCGTCGAGGAAAAGCTGAGCGAAACGCCGCGTTGCCCGCTGAAGGCGATGAGATTGTGGTCACCGCGCAGTTGCGCAACCAAGGCACGCAGGACGCCGATGTCTTTACCGTGCAGTGGGTGCTGGACGATCAGCCGCCGGCGGTTCTGCCACACGGCCCCTTGTTGGCCCAGCAGCGCTCGCAGGAGAGCAGCAGCCGCCGCAAATTCAAACTGAGCGCCGGTCTGCATCGCGTCACCTTCACCGCCGACCCGGAAAACAAGCTGCCCGACGCCAATCGCCAAAACGGGGTCTTCAGCAAACAGATCGAGGTGCGTGCGGGGCGCACGTTGCGCATCGGCGACTTTCGCACCATCGACCAGTTGGACCCGCTGCGCAACGCCACGCCGGGGCCAGCTGCGGTCTTGCGCCTGCTCTTCCGCGGCCTGGCCCGGCTCGACCCGGAAAGCGGGGTGCCGACGCCCGACCTAGCCGCTGGTTGGGAGATCCGCCCGACCAACGGCAGCGCCCGCTGTCTGATCCGCCTGCAAGAAGGCGCCTATTGGCACGATGGCACAGCGCTCACGTTGGACGATGTCAAGTTTACCTATGAGCGGGTATTGAGCGATGCTGCGTCACCCTGGCACGAACTGGCTAACCAGTGGATCAGCGACGTGCGCATTGTCAACCGCGCCGAAGCGACCCTGGCCCTGGGGCTCAAGGCGGACAGCGCCGGCCTCTTGCCGGTGGCGCTGCCGCCGCAACTGCTCACCCTCACCATTGTGCCGCAGCGCGTCTATGCCGCCGACCCGGCTGGATTTGGGCAGCGCCCGATTGGCAGCGGGCCTTTTCAGCTTGCCGACTTCACCCCCGATCAGGCGATCCAACTGCGTGCCTTTGCCCAATTCAACCAGGGCAAACCCCGGCTGGATGCTATCGCCATCCAGTGTGCCGTGGCGAGCGAAGGGCTGTTGCAACAGTTGCGTGAACAGCAGATCACGGCGGCGCTGCTGCCCTATAGCCCAGCCCTGGCCGCTGAACTGAGCGCGAACAGCGTGTGGGCAACCAAGCCGCTGGGCGAACCGCCCACGTTGCTCGATGTCACCACGGGTACAATCCACGAGCGTTTCCCCAACGCCTTTGATAGCAACTGGAATGCGCATCTGTGGTATGTCTAAAGGCTCATGGCGAAGAGCGTGAAAGAAACCGAGTTTTTGTCAAGAACTTGGTCTGTTGCGCCGCTGAGCCACGCCTTCTGTCGTTGAGCGATATCTGAAATAGCGATCCAATGCAGCCTGTGGGCAAGCCACCCATAGCGAAAAAGAGGAGTAACTCATGGCTGACCGATTACCAACTGACGGGCAAAATGCTACCCCGCTGGCCATGCCCGGCGACCAAATGAATGGTGCCAAGCGGCGCAGACCCCCAGCAGATGGCGGAGTGTCTACCACGCAGAACTGGGATGCCGAAACGCCCACCGGCGCCCTACCGATTCCCCAGCCCCACAATATTACCTTGCAGCACAACGCAGGTGCGTTGACGGTGGACTGGCACACCGCGCCCAACGGCTATGAGGTTGCCCTGGTGCGCGGCCGCAACGACTGGATCTACCTCTCGCTGGGGCTCTTCGACACCCGGGGCCTCGATCACGTGTTCTTCGCCCTCGCCGACGACGAGCTCTACGAGGGCGTCTTCGACCAGAGCCGCTTCGACCACGCCCTCTTCCCCTCGGGGCCGGCGGCCCGCCTGGCCCTTTCCTGGGTGGAGACCACTCCCGCCGCCTTCGAGGTGCGGGTGCCGCGCTACCTGGTGGCCGAGCCGAGTGAGCTCGCCGCTGCCGGCGAAGCGCCGCCCTGGCAGCGAGTGGCCGAGGGGCTCGAGAGCTCTCTCGCCGCCCTCCACGCGGCCGGAGTGAGCTCGGCGCTCTCTTTCGTGCCGTTCGTCGAGACCCAGCCCCAGCAGGTCCGCGTGGCGCTGCCCTGGGTTCGCCTCGAGCCCGAGGCCGGCCCGGCCGGCCGGGACGAGGCCTTGAGCCTGGGCGGCCGTTTCGGCGAGTCGACCTTCGGAGGGACCCGCTTTGAATAGTCGTACGGCGAAACCGAACCACGCCGGCCCCCGCGGCCGGCTCACCCTCACGGTCACCGAGCCGAGCGGGGGCACCGTCGCTCTCCGGCGGGTGAACAACATCGTCCTGCGCCAGGGCGCGGCGATCATCGCCGGCCTCTTCGCCGGCCAGACCGGGGCGGCGCCGATCAATCGCATCCGGGTGGGCTTCGGCACCGAGGGCGGGGATCCCTCGCTCACGAGCCTCACGCCTCCCGACCCGCCGATCGGCCCCGAGCATCTCGAGACCAGCCTCGGCCCCGAGGCCTTCCAGGTGGACGCCACCGGGCCGCGAGCGGTGAAGGTGTCGATCCAGGCGGTGTTCAAGCCCACCGCGAACCTCGAGGGCGTCACCGAGGCGGGCCTCGTCGCGGGCGACAAGCTCTACAACCAGGTGGTCTTCGAGCCGGTGGATCTGCGCGTCGGCCAGGACGTCACCTTCTTCTGGGAAGTGGACTTCCCCTTCGGGCACTGAGGCCCGGCAACGGGAAAGGGCAAGGCGATGCAGGACTTGAGGCTGTCCATCCTCGGCTTCTCCGCAGTCAACCGGGACCTCACCGTCGAGCTGCGCGATCCGATCACCCGCGAGGTGCGGCGCGAGGTGCGGCCCTTCCTCGACGGCACCGTGCGCATCCCCAAGGTGGAGGCCGGCGCCTACGAAGTGCACGTGCGCCATCCCAACCTGGCCCTGCCGGTGCTCACCCGGCCGATCCGCGTGCTGCCCCAGGGCGAGACCCAGGTTTCCCTGGTGATCGACCCGTCCAAATTCCGCAACACGCCGATCGAGGAAATCCCGGACGCCAACCTCGGCCCGGTGACGGACAGCGTGCGCTCGATCGCCGAGACGGTGGCGCCGCTTTCGGCCAAGACCCCCGGCGAGGCGATCCGCGCCAGCGACTGGAACGCCCTGGCCGGCGCCGTGCGCGACCTCGCCGAGGCGGTGGCGGAACTCACCCGGCTGGTCGCGCCCCAGGGCCACGACCACCCCGAGCTGGTGCGCAAATTCGATGAGGTGTCGGGCAACTTCCAGGCCCTGATCGAGAGCGTTTCGGCCTCGCTGACCGAGCTGCAGCGCAGGAAGCAGCTCGACGTTCTCGAGGACCAGGTGAAGGGAGTGCTCACCGAGGCCGGCATCGCCCCGGACGAGCCCCGCGGCAAGGAGCTGCTGGCGGTGGTCGAGGGCCTCGGCGAGGCCGCCCATACCTCGCCGCGGGACTTCGGTCGCAAATCCCGCGAGGCCGGGGCCCTCTTGGGCAGCAAATTCGAGCGCCTGGTGGAGGAGAAGCCGGACGTGGGCAACTCGGCACCGGGCAAGGGCCTGAGCATCCTGGTGGACACCCTGAAGGAGCAGCGCTCCACCACCTTCCAGGCCGAGATCGACCACCTGCGCAAATCCGATCGGCAGTTCAACGCCGGTGTGAACGCGAGGGGCTAGGCCATGGCAGAGCTAGGGCAGCTGCGCCGCATCGCCGCGCTGGTGGAGCGCCTGGAGCCCCTGGCCGGCAGCGGTGGCAAGAAGAAGGGCGACCGCATCGAGGCCGAGGACTGGAACACCCTGATCGCGGTGCTCCTGGGCGTGCTGGGGGTGGACCGCGGCCAGGAAGAAGCCCTGCTGACTTCGCTCAGCGACCGCTTCGCCCCGGCGGACCACCAGCACCTGGGCGAGGTCACCGCCGATTGGCTGTCGGCGGACCTCCAGGCCAAGCTGGCCGGGGGAGGGGAGAGCGTGGCCACCCGCCGCCTGGTCGACGAGCTCGACGGGCGCATCTCCGGGCTCGCCAGCCAGGTGGCCCACCTCTCGGCCCAGGTGGAAGCCCTGCAGGCGAGCGTGGACCGCGCCGCGGCCGGCGAGATCGACCGCGGTCGCTCCCTACGCGCCTTCGAAACCCGCTTCACCAACCTCGAGAGCCTGCGCGGGGTGGTGGGCAGCCTGGGCAACGAAGTGAGCGGCATCACCGGCAAGGTGGATGAGCTCCTGGCTCTGCGCGGCAACCTCACGGACGAACAGGGCAACCCTCTCGATCTGCGCGGCCTGCGCACGGAAGTGAGCAAGCTCGGCGTGCTGACCAAGAACCTCGACGGCGTGGACGGCCGGCCACTCAAGCTGCGGGACCTCGAGATCCAGCTGCGCGAGCTCTCGGACGTGGTGGGGGCGGGCGGCAGCCGTGGTTTCGACCAGGTGGTGAGCCAGGTGGTCGACCAGGTCCGCCCCAATCTCGACAGCCGCGTGCAGCAGGCGGTGGAGGGAGTGCGCATCCAGGAGCGCGAGGAGAGGCTGGCCGGCGAAGGCCGGCTGCGGGCCGAGCTCGCGAGCGGCCTGGCGGCCTCCCGCGACGGCCTCAGCCAGACGCTCAGCCGAGAGAGTGCAGCCAGCGAGACGCGTCTTGGCAGCCGCCTCGAGGAGCGCCTTTCGACCACCGCGGCCCAGCTCTCCCGCGACGCCTCGGCGGCGGCCGCGAGCCTGGTGGCCGAGCGGCTCGCCAACCTGCCGGCC
>CALMKX010000226.1 GCA_937867335.1 uncultured Acidobacteriota bacterium | reverse complement strand
CCTCGGGCCGGCCGGCGCCGCGGTAGGCGTCCACCGGCGCGGTGTTGGTGAACACCCCCCAGATCCGGGCGTAGATCGCCGGGATGTCGTACTGGCCGGAGAGCAGGGTGGCGTAGAGGATGGTCGGGATGGCCGGCGAGAAGGTGCAGAGATAGGCGCCCATCGCCGCGTGAGTGTGCACTCGCAGGCCGAGGATCTTGCCGCCGGCGTCGGTCGCGAGCTCGGCGATCGTCACATGATCTCGCCCGTGGGCGTCGGTCATGTTGGTTTCCGAGCGGGTGGCGGTCCACTTCACCGGCCGGCCGGTCGCCACGGCGCAGAAGGCGGTGATCACCTCGTCGGCGTAGTGGTGGATCTTGCTGCCGAAGCCACCGCCGACCTCCGGAGCCCGGATCCGTAGCTTGTGCTCGGGGATGCCCATCGAGGCGATGGTCATCAGCAGCCGGTGCACGTGCGGGTTCTGGGTGGTCATGGTGAGCGTCAGCTCGCCCTTGGCCGGGTCGAGCTCGGCCAGGCAGGCCCGCGGCTCCACCGCGTGGGGAATCAGCCGGTTGTTGCGCAGGCGCAGCTCCACGCGATGAGCGGCCGCTGCGAAGGCCTCTTCCGTTCGGGCCTTGTCGCCCCACTCCCAGTCGAAGGAGATGTTGTTGGGCACGTCGGCGAAGAGCTGCGGCGCTCCGGGCCGCATGGCGAGTTCCGGGTCCACCGTCGCCGGCAGTGGCTCGTAGTCCACCTCCACCAGGTCGGCCGCGTCGCGGGCGGCGTAGCGATCCTCGGCCACCACCACGGCCACCGCATGGCCCACGTAGCGCACCGAATCGGTGGCCATCGCCAGGTGGTCCGGCGTCTTGATGCCCGGCAGCAGCCAGCCCACCGGGATCTTGCCCGGCATCTTGGCCAGCAGATCCTGGCCGGTGTAGACCGCCACCACGCCGGGCGCCGCCTGGGCCGCGCCGGTGCGGATGGCGCGGATCCGGGCGTGACCGTGGGGGCTGCGCACGATCGCCGCGTAGGTCATGCCGGCGACTTGCAGGTCGTCTGTGTATTTCCCCTTGCCGGTGATCAGCGCGGGATCTTCCCGGCGCTTGATGGCCTGTCCTAGGACGCTCATCGGGCACCTCCCTTCGCCGCGCGGCGGATCGCCTTGACGATGTTGTGGTAGCCGGTGCAGCGGCAGACGTTGCCCTTGAGGGCCTGCCGGACCTCCTCTTCACTCGGGTCCGGGTTGTGGGCCAGGAGGGCGGCGCCGGCCATGATCATGCCCGGCGTGCAGTAGCCGCATTGCAGGCCGTGCTCCTCCCAGAAGGCCTCCTGGAGAGGGTGGAGCTTGCCGTCGCTCGCCAGCCCCTCGATGGTGGTGACCGAGCAGCCGTCCGCCTGCACCGCGAGCTGGGTGCAGGACTTCACCGCCTTGCCGTCCACCCACACCGTGCAAGCGCCGCACAGGCTGGTCTCGCAGCCGACGTTGGTGCCGGTCAGCGCGAGCTCGTCGCGCAGGAAGTGGACGAGAAGGCGCCGCGGCTCGACCTCACGTTCGTAGGCCTTGCCGTTGACCTCCACCCTGATCCGGTTTGCCATGAGCAACCTCTCCTTTCAAGAGACAGCGCCGGGCTTCGAGACTCCTCGCCCGGGCGACGGCTTCCTCTAGCAGGCACGCATCAAGAGCAGAACGATGAGCAGGAGCAAGACGAGCGAGAGGCCGATCACGAGCGGCCTCTTCTCGGGTGGGACCAGGTCGGCCACTACGCCACGGGCCACGCGTGCAGCGAATTCGGCCTGGGTCGGGGCTTGGGGAGCGACGGCGGCCTCCGCCGTGGCCGGAGCGCCGCCCGGCTCGGGGGAGGCGGGCATCAGGAAGGGTAGCTGGCGGGCCAGTTCTTCGAGCGCCTGGCGGGCCACCACCCGGGCCGAGCTGTCGAGCAGGCGCTGGCCCACGCTGGCAATCCGCCCTCCCACTTGGGCGTCGAGGTCGTAAGAGAGCAAGGTACCGCTGCCCTGTTCGGCGAGCGAAAGCCGGCCGTGGCCTTCCACGAAGCCAGCGGGCCCCTGGCCTTTCACCGCGAGCTGGTAGCTCTCCGGTGGCACCAGCTCGGCGAGGTTCACCTCGCCCGCGAAGCGCCCCTGCACCGGCCCGACTTTGATGTTGAGGGCGCCCTTGAACTGGTTCTCCGCCACCTGCTCGAGGCTCTCGCAGCCGGGCAGAATCCGGGCCAGCACGGTGGGATCGGTAACCGCCCGCCACACCGTTGCCCGAGGAGCCTCGAAGAGATGTTCGCCGGAAACCTTGAGCGCCATGGAACCCGCTATCCAGTCTTGACCTGTCGGTCGTTATAACACAAAGGCAGGGTGGGAACGGGATCCGATTTTCCTGGCCCTGGGAGAGAATAGCCGCTCCATGCGCTACCTCAGGCTGTATCTCTACTTCATCCGCTTCTCGGTGAGCCGAGCCCTGGAATTCCGCTGGGACTTGCTGCTGCGGGTGGTGATGGACGCGGTGTTCTACGCCACCAGCCTGGCCTTCTTCTCGGTGGTCTACGGCCACACTTCGCTCATCGGAGGCTGGAATCGGGACCAGATCTACATCTTCATCTGCGGCTACTTCCTGGTCGACGCCCTCTTCATGACGACGTTCTCGAACAACCTCTGGCGGCTGCCGATCCTGGTCAACCACGGAGACCTCGACTACTACCTCACTCGCCCCGTCTCTTCGATCTTCTTTCTCTCGCTGCGGGATTTCGCGGTGGAGTCCTCGGTCAACGCCCTGGCGGCTGGCGGGCTCGTGGCGTGGTCCCTCGCCCGCTACCCCGGGGAGCTCGGGGCGGCCCGGATCGCGCTCTTCCTGGCCTACCTCCTGGCCGGCACTTACCTGCTCTACCTGGTGCGCCTGGCGTTCGTGATCCCCGTTTTCTGGGTGCACTCGGCCCAGGGCTTCGTGCACGTGAGCTGGGCGCTCACCCAGCTGGGCGAGAGGCCGATCCAGATCTACCGCCCGTGGTTGCGCTGGACCCTGCTCACGGTGTTGCCCTTCGGGTTCATCGCCACCGTGCCGGCGCACGTGCTGTTCGACGGGCTCAGCCCGACCGGCCTGGCGAATCTGCTGGCGGTCGCCGCCCTCGGCACGGTCGGCGTCAGGGCGTTCTGGCGTAGCGGTCTCGCCGCTTACTCCTCGGCATCCTCGTAAGGCCGCCGAAGCGGGGCGGACCGGCGTGGCGCCAGGTGCGGATGCGGGAGCGCATCGCCATCGTCGTCGGCCGGCGCTTCAGGGGCTGGCGCTGAGCCTCCACGATGCGCCGTTCGAGGTCCGCGAGCTCGGCGGCGTCGACGTCTGCCTCGGGAGGTCCGGCGAAGGCTCGGATCTCGGCCAGCAGCTCGGTGGCGAGCTCCACCCAGCCGAGCTCCACCACGGTGGCCACCAGATCCTGGATCGCCCGCCAGGCGGCGTCGCGATCGTAGAGGGGATCCATCAGCTCGAGCGAGCGCAGCAGCAGTTCGAGGAATCGCCGGGGGTCCTCCCGGCGATCGACCACTTTCGACAGGCGCAGCAGCGCCCGGCCCGCCGCGCGCTCCTCGTCGGTCGCCAGGTACAGGCGCCAGGCCCGCTCGAGGAGCTCGACCGACAGCCGCTCCCGGCCGCGGGCGGCGAACACCAGGGCAGAAAGCTCGAAGAGGCGAGCCTCGATTACCGGGCTGCCCGTGCCGTGGTCGACGTAGGCCACTCCCTGGCGCATCACCCGCAGGGCCTGCCGGATGCGGCCAAGCGAGCGCAGGGCGTCGGCGAGCTCGATCGCCGCCTTCCCTTTGAGGTCTGCGATCTGGCAGGCGCCATAACAGGATTCGTCGAGACGATGGGCAATCTGCAGGGCCACCTCGGCGAAGCCGGCGGATTCCTCGGGATCCTCCTCACGGGTCGCGAGGCTAGCCGCCAGGAGCTTCTCGCAGAGCTGCCAGCCGCGGTCGGCGAGGTCGGTTCCGAGCACGAAGAGCCGGCGAGAGGAGGATCGCGGCAGCGCGCGACGGGTGGTCGCCAGCGGCTCGACGAGGCGAGCCGGCGTGAACGGGCTCGGGCCTCCCTTCGCTGGTTCGAGTGTCTCGCTGTTCATGGCGCTCGCCTTCTCCTCCGAAATCCACAGGACTCCAATCCCCAGCCCGAGGCTTCCCGCCTCGAGAAGGCGGGTGCCGCTCCGATTCCTTCGCTATCCCCTCTCTCGTGCAGCGAACGGACCATATCGGGACTGCGAGATAGGCCTAGGCAAGCGCGGTCGACGTGCTTTCAGGCCGCCGCGGGCGGATCCGCGAACACGCCGAGCGGCAAAGCTCGTGCCCGGTTCGAACTTAGCTTTGCCGGCGGAGTTCTGGTCCACCGAACGGCTGATTCTGTGTGTTCGGAAGCAGAGCTGGAGCTAAGGGAAGATCGTTCCCCAGCCGACCAGGTCGCCGGTCTCGAAGCCGTCTGCGAAAATCGCCGAGACGATCCGGTACACCTCGCCTCCGTGGTGAACGAGATAGATCTCGCCGGCCTCGTCCTCACCGAACGAGCTGATCCCGTAGGGCGTGGTGAGCGCCACCTGCACCGTCCAGCCGGCGCCGTCGAAGGTGGCGCCGAAGATCTGCCCGGAGCAGTAGTCGCCGAAGAAGTAGATGCCGGCAAAGGCGCTCACCGGCCCTCGATAGCGGTAGCCCCCGGTCACCGAGCAGCCCGGCCCGTGGTCGTACTCGTAGATCGGGAAGACGTAGGCACTGGCGCTCTGGCAGCCAGCGGAATTGAAGCTGTGGTTGCCCTCGTAGCAGCGCCAGCCGTAGTTCTCGCCGCCGGTGCTCGAGGCGGGCTGAAGATCGATCTCTTCCCAGGAGCCCTGGCCGACGTCGCCGATCCAGAGGTCCCCGGTTGCGCGGTCGAAGCTCCAGCGCCAGGGGTTGCGCAGGCCGAGGGCCCAGACCTCCGGCAGGTAGGCCGAATTGCCCACGAAGGGATTGCTCGCCGGCACGTGGTAGTTCTTGTCCGGGTCGCCCGGAAAATCGTCGCCGTCCACGTCCACCCGCAGGATCTTGCCGAGGGGCACCAGGCCGTTCTGGGCGCGGTCTCCCGGGTCTCCGGCGTTGCCGCCGTCGCCCAGCGGGATGTAGAGGTAGCCGTCCGGGCCGAAGCCGAGGCCGCCGCCGTTGTGGTTGGCGAAGGGCTGGGCCACTCGCAGCACGGTCTGGGCCGAGTTCGAGTCGGCCAGGTCGGGGTTGGCGGCGGACACCTGGTAGCGGGCCACCACGGTATTGCCCGCGGTGTCCGTGTAGTTGATGTAGAAGAGCCCGTTGCCGCTGTAGCCGGGGTGGAAGGCCAGGCCCAGGAGCCCCTGCTCGCCGCCGTGGGTCACCAGGCTCGAGATGTCGAGGAAGGGTGTCGGCAGCAGCCGCCCTTGCTTGACGATCCGGATGGTTCCCAGCTGCTCGAGGATGAACAGCCGCCGCGAGCCGTCGCCGGCGTGGGTGAGGCCCACTGGCAAGGTCAGCCCGCTCGCCACGCGCTCGAGGGCGATCGGCGGCAGAGGGGCTTGGGCTGCGAGCGGGGCGGGCGCCAGGCCGGCGAGCGGCAGGGCGAACAAGAGTGTGGCAAGAGCGCGCATCTTGGCGAATCCTCCCGGCGCCGCGATGCTCTCAAGGCCCGTCCGGCGAGACCGGCCGAGCCCTGGAACCCCCCGAGTCTACTTCTTCTCGAGCTCCTTCTCGTGGTCGAGGAAGAAGGCCACCAGTTTGTCCACGTAGCTCGCGAGCGGCGGCACGGCGACGCCGGTGCCGTCCAGGGCGTCGAGAGTGTTCACGCAGTCGAAGGTGGCCTGGTGGAAGAAGTAGGGAGCGGCCTGGCGCTGGAGACCCAGGCTCTCGGCCGCGCCGCTGGTGGTGGCGAGCCAGGTGAGCAGCTTGGGCGCCCGCACCCAGCTCCTGGCGCCGTCGAGCGCTTGGGAGAAGAGGTCGTAGATCTCGGCCGTGGAGATCGGCTCCGGGTCGGTCAGGTGGAAGGTCTTGCCGTCCAGGCCCGGCTTGTTGGCGATGGTCGCCATGGCCTCGATGATGAAATCGACCGGCACCACCTGGAACTTGACGTCCGGCAGGCCGGCGTTGAAGCGGCCGATCGGCCAGGGCAGGCGGCGCAACACCTTGAGCAGCATGTAGGGGCCATCGAATTTGATCGTGCGGCCGTCTTTCGAACTGCCCACTACCACCCCCGGGCGGAAGATCGAGGTGGGCACTCCCTCGTCTCGCGCAAGGGCGCGCACCAGCACTTCCGCGGCGTACTTGGTGGATTCGTAGTGGTTGAAGAAGCCGGCGTCGTGCTCCAGCTCGGCCTCGCGGATGACGCCCGAACGCTTGCCGGCCACCGCGTAGGTGGACACGTAGTTGTAGCGCTCGAGGTTCGCGATCCCGGCCACGAAGCGGTTGACGTTGGCGGTTCCTTCCACGTTCACCTTCTGGGCGATCGCCTCCGGTACGGCGAGGTCGTACACGGCCGCGAGGTGGAACACCGTGTCCACCTCGGCCTGGAGCCTCTCGGCAGCCTGGGCCTCGAGGCCGAGGCCTTCACGGGTGATGTCGCCGATCTCGATGCGGAAACGCTCCGGCGGCAGGCCGAGGCTGGTGGCGATGGCGTCCGCCCGCGTTCGGGCGGCTTCGGCGAAGCGGCTCTCCACCAGCAGATTCACTTCCACAAGGCCGGCCGAGAGCCGCTCGAGCAGCATGCCGGCAATGAACCCCGGGAAACCCGTCACCAGCACTCTCTGCATGGGGAGCCTCCTGGGCCGCGAGTCAGTCGTTGGCCCTGTGCCGCGATTCTACGGGTTTTCGACGCACTGCGGCAATTTTGCTATCGTCTCGCCAGCACCCCAAGGAGGCCCGTCCACGATGAGCGCCCATCCGTCTCGCATTCCCGCCACCCCGCGCGCCGAGCTGGATCGAGCCGTGGCTGCCCTCGCCGCCGGCAAAGCGCGGTGGGCGAACGTCACGGCGCGGCAACACGTGGAGCTGCTCGGCCGGCTGAGCGAGCGCTTCGCCGAAGTAGCGGACCGCTGGGTGGATGCCTGCCTCGAAGCCGAGGGCATTCCCCCGGCCCACCCCATGGCCGGCGAGGAGTGGCTGGCCGGGCCGTACCTGGTGCTGCGCAATCTGCGCCTGCTGGCCGCCTCGCTGGCGGATGTCGCCGCTGGCCAACGCCCTCGCCTCCCGGGGCCGGTCACGCACAGGCCGGGAGGCCAGGCGGCGGCGCAGGTGTTCCCGGCCTCGCTCTACGATCGGCTGTTTTTCCCCGGGGTAACGGCCGAAGTCTGGCTGGAGGCGGGGGTGACCCCCGAGAACCTGGGCGAAACCCAGGCCGTGCCCTACTTCGAGGGGGCCGAGCCCGGGCTCTGCCTGGTGCTGGGCGCCGGCAACGTCTCCTCGATCGGCCCCATGGACGCCCTCTACAAGCTCTTCGCCGAGCGCAAGGTGGTGCTGTTCAAGGCCCACCCGGTGAACGACTACCTGGGTCCCCTGCTCGCCGAGGCCTTCGGGCCGCTGATCGAGGAGGACGCGCTGCGAGTGGTCTACGGCGGCGCGGAAGAAGGTGAGTACCTGACTCGCCACCCCGAAGTGGACGAGATCCACATCACCGGCTCGGACAAGACCGTCGAGGCGATCGTTTTCGGCGCCGGCGAGCAAGGCGCCCAGCGCAAGGCCGAGCGGCGCCCGCTGCTGGCCAAGGCGATCTCCTCCGAGCTCGGCAACGTGAGCCCGGTGCTGATCGTGCCCGGCCCCTGGAGCCGGCGGGACCTCGTCTACCAGGCCGAGAACCTGGTTTCGATGTTGGCCAACAATGCCGGCTTCAACTGCAACGCGGCCCGGGTGCTGATCACCTCGCGGGCCTGGCCGCAGCGCCAGGAGCTGCTCGAGGAGATCCGCCGCCAGCTGCGATCCATTCCCACTCGCCTGCCCTACTACCCCGGGGCCCGCGAGCGCTGGCAGCGCTTCGTGGACGCCCATCCCCAGGCGGAGACCTTCGGCGATACCCGCTTCGACCGCCTGCCCTGGACGCTGATTCCCAACCTCGACGCCGAGCGGGAGGACGAGATCTGCTTCACCACCGAGGCCTTCGCGCCGGTCTTCGCCGAGGTGCCGCTGCCCGGGCAGAGCGCCGCGGAGTTCCTGGCCGGAGCCGTGGAATTCGCCAACCAGCGGCTGTGGGGAACGCTCAACGCCACGCTGGTGGTGCACCCGGCGACGTTGCGCGAAGAAAGCGCCGAGCGGGCCTTCGAGCAGGCGCTGGCCGATCTCGAATACGGCACCGTGACGGTGAACCACTGGGCGGCGGTGGGCTACGGCCTGGTGGTGACGCCCTGGGGCGCCTACCCGGGCAGCGACCTCTACGACATCCAGTCCGGCGAGGGCTTCGTGCACAACAGCTACCTCTTCTCGCGGATCGAGAAGTCGGTGGTCTACTCGCCGTTCCGGGCCTTCCCCAAGCCGCCCTGGTTCGTTTCCCACAAGACTTCGAGGCAGCTCGGTCGAGCGCTCACTTTCTTCGAGAAGGACCCCTCCGCCACTCGCCTGCCGGGGATCTTCCGGCTGGCTCTCGCCGGCTGAGCGGGTCCCTAGCGCCAGTAGGCCCAGAGGGCTAGCACCACGCCCACCAGCCCCTCGCCGCCGAGGACGCCAGCGGCGAGCAGGCGGCCGTGGTCGCCGGAGCCCCGCCGCTCGGCCGCCAGGCGCAAGAGGCCGCCGGCGAAGAGCGGCAGCGAGAGCTCGAGAGGGGCGTAGACGCCGATGCCGAAGGCGATCGGCGCGATGCCGAGGTTCGCCCGCAGGCTGAGAAGCGCCGCCACGGCTCCGGCCAGGCCGCCCCAGGCGAGTGGCCCGCCGATGCTGTGCCTTGCCACGATGGCAGCGAGCGCCACCGCCTGGGGTGCCGGGAGCTCGGGGGAGCCCACCTGGAAGCGCTGGGTGAGCGCCGCGAGCACCACACCCAGGACCGCCGCCGAAACCGGCACGGAGATCAGCTGGGCGAGAGCCTGGTCTCGGGGCCGGGTGCCCACCAGCGAGCCGGCCTTTAAGTCCTGCATGAAATCCCCGGCCATGCCCGCGGCCAGGCAGAGCAGGGCCGCCAGCAGCACCGCCGAGCGCGCCGGCAGCTCCACGAAGAAGAGCAGGATGAGCAGGATGGCGATGGCGAAGATCTCCATCGGGTCGATGTTGAGCTCGCCGGCGATGCGCGCCGCCATGTAGGCCACCGCGAGCCCCGCGGCCACCGCCACCAGCGCCACGCCCGCCAGCACCACGACGAGCACGACCGTGATGGCGGCCGCGTAGGCCGTGTCCCAGAAGCGGAAACCCACCTCCCACAGGTGATAGAGCAAGAGCGTGGACGCATTGTCCGGCCCGCCCTTGGTCAGCACGAAGATGTGGTCAACCATGCGGAACGCGTTGATGAAGGCGTTGACCAGCACGAACAGCGTGGTGGGCATCAGCAGCGGCCACTGCACGCGCCGGAAGTAGTACCAGCGCGAGG
>CALMKX010000225.1 GCA_937867335.1 uncultured Acidobacteriota bacterium | reverse complement strand
TGGCTCGGGCGGTGGCCCCTCCGGCCCCCAGGCCGGGCCGAAGCCAGGCCCGCCAGCCGCCTCCTTGGCCGGGTCTGGTGCTGCCACCGTCACCTGATCCCACCAGCGCACCCGCGGCGACGGGGCGGATCCAGGGTCCTTGGCTGCCGGAGCCGGGGGCCGGTCGAGGAAGCTGCCCTGGGGGGCCGGCGGCGCCGGTACCGGCTCGGCGGCTTTCCGGGAACGAATCGGCGCGAAGAACAGTCCCCCGGCCAGAACCACCATGAGCAGGGCCGTGGCCAGGAGCAGATTGCGATAGTGCGGCGCCAGAACCGGCGGCAGCACCGTGTCTCGAACGTTGTCTTGGGAGCCGTTTTCAGCCCTTTCCGGCGTAGAGCTCCCCTTACCCGATGAAAACATCGGTCAACCCTCCCTGCGAGTGGTTGGAAAAGAGTCGGTTAGCGGCGCGTGATCACGAGCTCGGAAGCCCTCTTGCCCTGGGGTTTCGCCGGCACCAAGACGGCCCGATCCAACAGGCCGAGCACCCGAAACACCGAGCCGGAAACGTCGTAGTTGGCAAGCTCACGCTCACCCTGGTCGGAGAGGAGAAAAAGCAGAGGCAAATCCTTGCCGTCGAAGGCATGCTCGGCGAAAACCAGATAGGTCGCCTGGCCGTCGTCGGTCACCAGCTGGGGGCGTGGCCCGCGGTAGCCGCCCTTGGGCGCCACGTGGTAGCGGCTGCTGGCGGCGAGCACCTGATCAAGCGGCGCTCCGAACCGAGCCCGGCTCTCGCGCGGCGGCTGGGGCACGGCCTTCACCAGCGCTTCTCCTGGGTAGCGGTAGCGAATCAGCATGTCGTACGGCAGCTCCGGCTCAAGCGAAGAAGCGGCATCGCAGCCCGCGCTTTCCAGGCGCACCGGGTAGATGCGCGCGGTGGTCAAGATCAGCAGATTGGTGGCGATGCCGCATTCCGAGGGCGTGATGGTCACCACCGGCACGGTCTCGCCCTCGGGCCCGTACTCGCTCCAGGCCACTTGCCAGCGCTCCGAGTCCGGTTGCGAGACGCTGCGCAAGTGTTCATCGGCATTGAGCACCAGGCCCGTGGCACGCAGCACCGCGGTGCGGGCCACCACCGGATCTCCGAACGTCACGCTGCGGGTCTCGGGAATCGTCGGTTTTTCGATGGGAGTCGCTTCCAGGCGAGCGGCTCCCGCGATCAGCAAAAGACCAGTCAGGATCTTCGGGTACTTCATACATCCTCCAGAAAGAGTTTCGTTCGAGGGAACACCTACTTGCCTCCGGTGGTTTCGGTCCAGGTGAAGCCCGTGATCAGAAGCCCGAGCGGGTTGTCCGCGAGCTCCTCGGGCGTTTGGTCCTTGGCCCGGGCCACGGTGGCGAGACCCTGGTAGGAGCGCTCCTCGACGACGCCGAAGCTGCGGCGCTCGAGCAGGATTTCCTTCCAGGTGAGCTGGTAGGTGGCTTCGGTTTGCGGCAAGCGCAGCACGGTGATCGAATCCACCGTGCGGGTGCCGCTCTTGGCGATCGTTCGGGGATCGTTCTCGGGCCGGGCGAAGTGCTCCTCGAAGCTGCGCCGCACCGGGACATCCGCCAGGGCATAAGCGCGGGCGAGAAGTTCGCCTTCGGCCACCGGGTCTGGCACCACCACGCGCAGGTTCCAGACGAATTGGCGCAGCTGCTGGAGAAGAAGCTTTTCCTCCGGCAGATCCGCCACCGGAATCGGTCCGGCATAGCTCGCGTTGCCGTGGCGATCGACTTCCACCAGGTAGGGCACGTAGCGGCTGGAAAGGGCCATCTCGACAAAGCCCACACCCAGCACTACGTTGCCCGCGAGAGCCGCCACCGCGGCAAGCTGCCAGGCCCGGGCCGAGCGGGCGAGCGCGAGAAAGAGGTCCGAACGCTCGAGCACCTACGCCTCCGAAAGAGCTCGCTTCAAGCCGAAGTCGAGGCCTCGAGTCAGTACCTCGGCCATCCGCGTGGGCACGGTCCAGAGAGAAACCGCGAGCAGCCCGGCGCCGGCCACCACCTCGAGCACCAATTGAAAGTTGATCGCCTGGGGATCGGAAAGCTGGTGATACCAGGACGTCGCGATCCCCTGGACAGCGCCGTTCATCAGCACCAGGAGAAAGAGTTTGATCCCCACCTGGAAGCTGTAGGTGAGGAAATTGTCGGCAATCGGAGCGGTCAGCCGAAACGGCGCAAAGCCCAGCCACAGCGGGCCGATCGCCAGGATCATCCAGCTCTCGATCAGCGTCTTGAAGAGAATCGCGCCCATGGCGAAAAACGCCAGGAAGAGCCCGAGCGCACCGATGACGCCAATCGCCGAAGGCACCAGGCTGAAGGAGAGCCAACCGCTCACCACCGCTCGGCCCAGAACCAGGATCGAAAGAGCACTGCCGCGGGCGACGACCTCGGCGGGATTGATCGTGGCATCGCCGGTGATCTCGCCCGCCAGGCCAGGCAAGCCCTGGAGAAGGACCGGCAACCAGAGCGGATAGATCAGGATTCCCGAGAGCACCAGGCCGATCAGAAAGAGCTTCCAGGAAAGCTCCGGGAGAATCGCCGCGGCCCCGGCGCTCCTTGCCTTGAGAGCCACCACGATGCCGAAGACGGCGATCTCGATCGCCGCGAGCCGCTGGAAAAGCGCCATGCCAGCGTCGAAAGAAGCCGAGAGCCAGCCATCGGTGGCCTGCTCGAAGGTAGTCAGAAGCGAATCGAGGGCCATCAGTACCTCCACCACGACGGCAGGGCCCGCCAGCCGTTGCCGGTGGTCTCCGGCGGCACCTGATTCGAGCTCTCGAGAGCCTCTTGCAGCGAGCGCTCCTCGCGGGCGAAACGATTGGCGAAGTAAGCGGCACCGGCCGTGGCGGCATCGGCGCTGGTCTTCTCCCCGGCCTGGCCGAGCACCGTGGCTTCGGCCTGGAAGGCGACGATCTGCGCGATCACCTCGAGTGCTTTCTGAGTGCCGTCGATCGTATGCACCTGGTTCTTCAACTCCTCGACCGTGCGGATGTGGTCCGCATCCACGCGATGCTCGGTGTATTTCGCAGCCAGGGTTTCGCGCAGCGTAGTGAGCGTGGTTTCCGCGGCTTTCCTTTCCTCTTGCCAGAAGTCCTGAGGGCTCTGCCAGCCGCGGTAGGTGTCGCCGAAGACGGACGCCACCCGCTCGTTCATGTGCGTGGGCAGCTCGCCGTAGCCCAGCCGCTGCTCCATCGAAGACAGCGCCGGCACAATCGAGCGGGACCAGTAAGTGTCGTTCTTGGCGAGCGCCAGGATCTGGTAGTAGAGCTGCTGGTATTGGTTGTAGATCTGCAGGTACTTCTGGTACACCTCGTAGAGCCGCGTCACGTAGTGCGCGTAGGTCAAGATGATGTGTTGAATGTCCTCGACGGTGATCGCGGCCTCGGCCGGAGGCGCGGCGAAACCGCTCACCAGCACCACCGACAGACACGCCGCCGCCAGAACCAAAGGTTTTCGTCTCATCGAGAGATCTCCTCAAGAAAAGGGGAAAGAAGCTCGCTCCAGCGCTCGGGAGCGAGAGCGCGAAGCGAGCCGAGGCGCAGAGCCCAGTCCGGGCAGCCGCGCTCGGCGAGATAGAGCTCCCGCCAATCCTCGGGATGCTCGGCCACCAGGGCTCGCAGCGCCGCCACATGGGCCTCTTCCGTGCTGCCCGCCGGGGCCGTGAGCAGGGCCTGGGCGAGGCGGGTCTTGCCCAGCCGGAACACCCGGAAGCCGTAGCGCGAGGCGTAGAGGTACTCCTCCTTGGGGGTGAGCGAGGCGACGAGCTCGCACAAGCGCTCGGACAGCCCCAGAGCCTCGTAGAGCTTCCGGGTGGCCGGCTTCGCAGCCGCCGGATTGGGCAGGTAGACCTTGGTCTGGGTGGCCTCGTCGATCAGCGTGCGCAGATCCGGCTCGGCCACCTGGGCGAGCGATTGGGTGATCAGCACCACGCCGCAGTTCTGTTTGCGAGCCGTGGCGAGATCGGTCTTGATCCAGGCGCGGCAGAACGGGTCCTCGAGCGCCCGCCAGGCCTCGTCCCACACCAGGAGCGTGGGCCGGGCCGAGCTCCTGCGCTTGGCCAGGGCATGGGCCAGGTAGAGCTGCACGGGCACCACCGCCCGGGCATCCGCCTCGAGAATGTGGCCGAGCTCGAAGCAGAGGTAGAAGTTGCGCTCGATGGGGTCCCGCCGGCCGGTGAAGAGCTGCCCCAGGGGGCCTCCCTCGCAGTAGGGGGCGAGGTGCGTCTGGAGCGCCGCATCCGGCAGCATCTGGCGCAGCAGGTCGAGCGTGCGCTCCTCCTCGGGCTGGGTGGCCACCAGCTCGAGAGCCCGGGCCAGGGCGTTCCGCTGCTCGCCGGTGGTGGCCAGGCCCTGGAGGGCGAGCAGGCGATCCAGCCACGAGACCGCCCAGGCCCGCTCGCTCTCCATCGCCACCTCGCGCAGCGGCTGGAAGGGCTCGGCGGCGCCCGACGGTGCTCCCAGGTCGTAGTGCGTGCCGCCCACGGCCAGGCAGGGCAAGAAGTTCGAGTAGCCCTTGTCGAAGACGAAGACCTGCGCTCCGGGATAGCGCAGAAACTGCAGCGCGAGATGAGCCGTCAAGAAGCTCTTGCCGGCGCCGGTTGGGCCCAGGATCAGCCCGTGGAAGACATCGCCGTGGTGGAGGTTGAAGCGAAACGGCGTGGCGCCCTCGGCACTGGCCCACAGCAGCGGCGGCGAGCCCGGCGGGAAGTAGGGCGAAGGAATCGTGGCCAGCCCCGGCCAGGAGCCGGTGGCCGGCAGCAGATCCGCCACATTGAGCGAGGGCAGGGCGTCCCGGCGTACATCCGGGCTGCCGTGGCCGGGCAGGGAGCCGAGCCAGGCCTCGACGCTGTTGACCGTCTCGACCGCCGCGGAAAATCCCCGGCGAGCGAGCGCCTTGGCCACTTGCTGGCACGCTGCCTCGGCCCGCGCCGCATCCTCCTCCATCACCACCGCCTTGGTGGTGTAGGCAGTCAGGATCTCCTCGCCGCCCAACCGGGCGAGCAGCTCCGAGGAGTCCCGGGCCATGCCGCGAGCGCCGCGGTCCTCGAAGATCTCCCGCTCGTCCGGGTCCGGTGCCGCCTCGGGCTGGGAGAGCACCGCCTTCCTCAGCCGCGAGCGGGCATCGTGGCGCCGCGTGTACCAGATCCACTGCAGGTTCTTGATCTGCGAGCGCGCCTCCTCGGTCTCGACGGTCAAGACCCGGGTGGACCAGCGGTAGCGGCAGCCAAGCTCGGTCAAGCCGTCGAGATGGGCCGGTACCGTCGCCTCGGTCGGGTAGGCCGAAACCCGCACCACCCGGATCTGTTTCTCGCCGATCTTGGGCTTCCAGCCACCCACGAACTCCTGGTTGGAGAGAATCGGCGCCAGCAGCACCCCGGCGGCCGGTGGGGCCACTTCGCCCTCGATTCCGGTCAGGCACTGGTGGAAGTAGCCGAGCTGCTCGGCGGTCCCAAGCCTCCGCAGGCGCAAGAGCGTTCCCAGGTGGCTTTCGAGCTGGAGCGAGAGCTCCTCGAAGCGGCCGAGCCGGCTCTCGGCGGCCTGGCTCTCGGCCGCGACGGGCTCGGTGAGAAACCACCGCCGGGCCCGCTCGCGGGAGCGCTTGGGCCGAGCCACCGTCAGCGTGACGTAGCACTCGGTCTCGAAGTGCGGCTCTCGCTGGTAGAGAGCCCAGCGCTCGAGGTCGAACAGGTAAGCGAGCGGATGGGGGAAATGCTCCCCGGGCGGATACGGCGCCGCCGGCCGGCGCAGCGCATCGAAGTGGAGCATCACGCCCGGGCCCAGGCGCACCAGGGTGAGGCTCAGGGCCCGGGAGAGCGCTCCGAGCTCCTCGGCCGAGGCCACCCGGGTGTCGATTCCCTGGAAAGCCCAGGTTCGGGACAACGCTCCATCGCGGTTTTCAATCAGGCCCGGCCCGGCCACCACGCCCCATTGCAGATTGTCCGATAGGGCCCGGGGCCGCGGCTCGTAGGCGCGCAGACGATCGAGCAGCGCCGCCACACCCGCAGCCGAGATCCACGGCAGGAGCCGCAGGAGAAGCTCGGGCAGGGCTCTCACGAGAGGAGCCTCGCCGGGAACGTCGGCTCCGGCTCCCGCGCCACGGTGGCCGAGGTGGCCCACGGCCGGGCGTAGCGCGGATAGCGAACCGAGCGGCCGAAGGCCTGGGTCAGCCGCCGGTCCTTCGCCGTGGCCGAAGCCAGGGCGAAGTGGAGAAAGGCGAGCTTCACCCCCACCAGGAGAACCACCCAGAGCCGCGGTGCCAGGAGGAACGCCGCGACGAGCACCATCACCTCGAGCCCGAAGACCGGCGCTTCCACTCCGGCAAAGAGCGGCACCTTGAGCGTCGACTGCGGCAGCGGATGCCGCGCAAGCCCGTCCTCCCGGCGCTCGCTCACAGCAGGGCTCCCTGGCCCACGAGCTCGTCGATGATGTTGGCGGCGCCGATCGCGATCGCCGTCCCGAGCAGAGCCCGGAAGGCGAAATCGGCCCCGCGCTCGTGGCGCAGAAACATCCAGGTGAACGCCGCCGCGGCCATCGCGATGCCGCCCACGATCGTGGCGAGCGGCCCCGACAGCCAGTCGAGCACGTTCTGGAGCATGTCCGTGACTTCGAGGCTGGGCCCGCTCCCAGACGCCCAGGCCGGCGTGGCCAGGGCGAGAGCCAGGAAGCTAAGGGCGAGAAGAGAGAGCCAGGGCTTGAAAGGCTTCACGTCGAGCTCCTTTCGTAGAGGGTTTCGAGCTCGAAGCGGTCCGCCGAGGCGTCGTAGCCCCGAACCCGGACGAGCTCGGCGAGATGGCGAGTGCGTAGATTCGTGCCCGCGAGCCGGGCGATGAGCGAGACCGTCGCCGCGATCAGCCGCGGCTCTCGTGGGACGTTGGCTCGCTCCACCAGCGTCGAGAGGCGCAGCAGGGCATCCGCACAGGTGTTGGCGTGGAGCGTGGCGAGCCCACCGGGATGGCCGGTGTTCCAGGCGTCGAGCATCGCCAGGGCCGAGCCGTCCCGCACCTCGCCCACCACGATCCGGTGCGGGCTCGCCCGCAACACCGCATCGAGCAAGGCATAGAGATCGAGCCCCAGGCCCCGCACCGTGCGCAGATGGATGCGGTCCCGGGCCCGGCAGAGAATCTCCGGCGTGTCCTCCAGCACGGCGATCCGCTCATCCGGGCACAGCCCCGAAAGCTCGGCGAGCAAGCTGTTCAAGAACGTGGTCTTGCCTGTGCCCGTCCCGCCCACCACCAGGATCGTCCGGTGCTCCACCAGGGCCCAGCGCAACCGCTCGGCCACCGAGTCCGGCAGGAAGCCTTCCGCGACCAACCGGGAGAGCGCAATCACCTCCGGCGAGGGCTTGCGCAGCACGAACAGCGGCTGAGCCACCACCGGCGGCAAGAACCCCTCCAGACGCCCCAACCCCTCCGGCAGCTCCACCTCCAGAACCGGCGAACGAGCAGAAAACTCCACCCCCCGAGCCGTCGCCGCCGCGTTCAAGAACATCTCCACCTGAGCCGCAGAAATCGAAAGAGAACTCGGCCCCCGGCCGCCAAGCCGAGAGTCCACCCAGAGACACGACTCCCCCTCCACCGTGTAGAGCTCCGTCACCGAGCAGTCCTCGAGCACCTCCACGAAGCCCGGGCCCAGGAGACGAGCCAGTGAGGAGAAAAACGCCCCGCTCACCGCCCCACCTCCGCCGCCTGAGGAGGCCTTCGTGCGATTTGCACCCCATTTTGCACCCCAGAGCCTCGATGGAGAGCTCCGGGGATGGGCGAACTGGGGTAGCTGGAGAGCTCTTCAGGGGCCCTCTCGAATCCTGGCGAAGTGGATGTAAGTGTTGATTCTAGACGATATTGAGAGACTCTGCGGAGATGGACTGGAGCCTGCTTTGGGGTGTTGGGTTTGCTGAAGAGGAGCGAAGGTAGTGGATTGCACGAGCAGAAGATGGTGCTGGCTTCCGACTTGAGCTCCCTCGTGGTGGCTTACCTGCCGGGAGCAGACGTTCCACCTTTGCCCCCCACCTACCAGATCCAGATCAGCAAGCAGACGCTCACGGGGCTCTCGTGCGCTGGCTGGACCTTCCGCTGGTTCCCAGGGCCCAGCAGTGCACCAAAGCCAGGCGGTTCTTGCTCCACCCAGTCCGGAAGCGTGCTCTACCAGCCTCCGCTCTGCACTCCCGGAGCTGACCGAAACCATCTCGAGTGCGATTGGTACCTGGAGATCCAACGCACAGGTGCTGCGCTGGTTAGTCCCTTCAGCGGCTCCGGTGCCGGCCCAGTTCAGGTTTGGACCGAGCCAGCCAGCGAAGCGGGCCCTGGCAGCCTGCACTTCTCGCTCGAGAGCCCTGCCCTCGGCCTCGAGCCGGCGGAAGCCACCCTGGCCGAAGAAGCCGGAGTTTCTCCGAGTGTTCCTCGGGTAGCGAGGCTTGGCTCTGGCTACGTGGCCGCTTGGCAGGCCGAGAGCCTTGACGGCAGCCTGCTCGGAGTCTTCGCCCAGGTCTTCGATGGCAACGCCGGCAAGCGGGGCGCTGTCGCTTGGCCTTCTCGCGTTCATGCCCCTGCCGCGTGGCGCCGAGCCGCAAGTTTACGTAATCGAAACCGACAATCTGGCGTTTGGGCCTGCCCCAGCAGGACTGCATGTGAACGACATTGTCGAATGGCGAAATTCCGACATCTTTCGCCACACGGCGACCGCTAGCGACGGGAGTTTCGACATTGACCTCCCGCCGAGCGCGAAAGGCCAAACGGTTTTGAGGCGGCCCGGCGTGATCGACTACGCCTGCCGCTTTCATCCGGGCATGAAGGGTCGCCTCGAAGTCGCTCCCTAAGCAAAACTGGGACGCCGCAATCATGCGGCGTCCTTGCTGCCTTGGCTTGCTTTTCGTTTGTGCGGTTCTTTTGGTGTGGCGCGATGATCATGGGGTGAGGTCATGTCTTCGGCCTGTTGATGCATATTGCGGTCCCCTCAGCGCAGGAGAAAGTCCCGCAGCGCCGCGGCTTCGTTGTGTAGCTCATCGCGAGCCGCGAACAGGAGCGTTAGTGGGCTCTTTCGCGCGATTGTCCGAAGCTCGCTGAGTAGTTCGGTTTTCTGCGAGAGCTCGGCCTCGTATCTGCGACAAAACTCCTCCCAACGGCTTGGATCATGCCCGAACCATTTGCGTAGCTCTGTGCTCGGAGCCACATCCTTGAGCCATCGGTCAATGGCCGCCTTTGATTTGGTAAGACCGCGAGGCCAAAGACGATCAACCAGGATGCGGACGCCATCCTCGGGCGATGGCGACGTAT
>CALMKX010000224.1 GCA_937867335.1 uncultured Acidobacteriota bacterium | reverse complement strand
CAGCCGTGGGCGTGGCGGCTGAAGCGGGCCTCGAGCCGATCGTCGCCGCGCTGGCCCTGGCCCTCGAGCGTGGCGAGCTGCTGGCCGTGGGCTCCCAGACCAGAGCCCCGGAAGAGCCCGCAGCCCCGGCGAGCTGGCGAGGCCAGCCTCTGGTGCTGGCCCGCCAGGGCAGCCTCCACGCCCTGCCCGCGGCGCTCTACGCTGCCACCTCCGGCAAGCGCTTCCTCGCTGTCGCGGAGCTGGCCGCCGTGCCGAGCTGGCTCGTGGAGGCCCCGCCGAGCTCGCTGCTACTGGCGGACGACCTGGCAACCTTCACCAAAGCAGTGCTCGAGGACTGGCTCGAGGCCAGTCAGGCGGTGGGCTTCGCTCTGGGCGTCCTGACCGGCCGCGACGCCGCCCAGAGCAGCAGCGTGGTCTGCCGGCTGCTCGCCCATCGAGCTTTCGCGGCCGCCGGCGGCAGGCTGGCCGAGCCCGAGGGCCTGGCGCCGATCCCCGTGCGGGAGATGCCAGCGCTGGAGTTCTACCTGCTGGGCGCCCACGGCAACGAGATGCATCTGCGGCACAAGGGCGAAGAAGTCCTCTGCGGCGCCTCGGCTCGCCGGCGCCAGGGTGGCCCGGGCTTCGACTGCGAACCGCGCTGCCGCTTCCCGCAGCGAGTGCGGGCGAGCGAGCTGCCGGCCCACGCGGTGCTCCTTTTGAGCTGCGACGCCTTCACCGCCGGCGAGGGCCTGCTCGGGCCGGACTTCAACTTGATGCTCACCCTGCTCGACGGCTGGACGGCGGCCGTGCTCGCCCCCTACAAGCACGTGCAGGGTGGCGAAGCCACCGTGCTCTTGGCTGCGGCTCTGGTGGCGAGTGGCGCCAGCCTGGGCGAAGTGGCCCTCACACTGAACAGCCTCTGTCGCCTCGGCACCGCGCCCGACCCGGGCTATCTGGTGCTGGGGGACCCCGATCGAGTGCCGCATCCTCTGCCACCCCCCGACCCACCCGAGCTCGGCTGGGTGGCGAGCGATGGCGGCCTCGCCCTTCACGGCCAGAGCTCCGGCCGGCGGACCTTCGAGCTGCGGCTAGGGGCGGGAGCTCTGGAAGAGAGACCCGGCGAGGGCCAGATCCTGGCCCTGGAGCCCCTCTCCGAACCTCTGGCAGCCACCGACGTCTTCTTTGCGCTGCGCCGAGAGCCCTCGGGAGCGCTGGCGCTGACCCTCTTCTCCAACCGAGCGCTGCCGAGCGGGAGGCTCGAGCTCTGGCTGGGCGCCGCGCCGGCCGCCGACCCCGCGGAGATCGCCCGGGCGAGAGAGCAGGTGGCGAGGGTGCGCTTCCTGGCCGCCATCGGCGTCGACCGGGCCGAGGTGCGGGCGGTGGAAGAGGAGCTGCTCTCGCTGCTGCGTGCCGCCGTGGGCTACCCGCGGGCGATCGAGATGGTGTTGGGGGCGAGCGTGGTGCGCCACCTGGGGGCGGTTCTCGAGGCCCGGGGAGAGGAGCTCCGACGCCGCCTGCTCGAGGCCATCCGCACGGCGATGGCCCGTACCCGGCTGTGGATCAGCCAGTGCTACGGTGGCGCCTACGCCCGGCTCGAGCGGGCCGGCGGCACGGCCGCCAGCTGCCAAGCCTGTGGCAACCGGCGGGTGGTTTGGCGCTTCGAAGATCCCCTCGGCGAGCTCGAGAGCCGGCATCTCACCCTCTGCAGCCGCTGCGGCATCGTGGCCGACGAGCCGGCCGAGCCCGAACTGGAGCTCGCCCTGGCGGGGCCCGCGGTCGGCTCTGGCAGCGAGCTGCACTTCGACTTCGCGATCGCCAATCGCACCGCGAGGGCGCTCGCCCTGTCGGCCTTCTTGCAATGCAACCAGTGGCAGGATCTCGGCTTCAAGGCCGATCCGGAGCGCCTGGAGCTGGCCCTCGAGCCGGGGGAGAGCGCCCGCGGGGAGGTGAGGCTGAGCGCCGCCGAGCCACCGCCGGACGACATTCTCCAGGTGCAGCTCTTCGTGCTGACCGACTCCTACCGCCTGCACTTCGCCGGGCTCAAGGTGCCCTGCCAGAGGGCGCCCGAGCTCGCTTCGCCCGCTCTTGTTCCGCCCACCCCAGAAGCACTCACTCGAGGAGGGTAGCGCCGATGTCCCACAGCCATGCCCACGCTCACCACCACGCGGATCCCCATGCCCACTCGCCCGCCGCCGCCGAGCTAGCGGCCGTGGGGAACCAGTACATCGTGGTGGTGGAGCCCCATTTCGCCCTCTACCGCTACCTCCGGGTGGTGCGCAGCCAGGGCTACCGGACCCTGGTCCTGGCCATCGACCCGGAATCGACCCTTGCCGGAGAGCGCAAGAACGCCCTCCGCCTGGCCCAGGAAGGGGGCTCGCAGATCGACCGCCTGGTGCCCTACGAGCGGCTCGACGTGGAGAGCCTGCTCGCGGCCGTCGCGCCCTATCGCAGCGAGATCGCCGGCGTGGTGGCCGGCGAGGATGCCGCGGTGCCGATCGCCGCCGAGCTGGGCGTGGCCCTGGGCTTCCCCTACGCGCGGCCCGAGGACGCCCGCTGCCAGCACGACAAGACGGCCATGAAGCAGCGCCTGGTGGAGCGGGGCGTGCGGACTCCGCCCTTCGTGGTGGCCCAGAGCCTGGACGAGGCCCTGGCCGCCTGGGAGCATTTCGGCCGCGACTGCATGGTGAAGATGGTGGATTTCGCCGCCAGCCTGAACATCTTCCGGGCGCAGACTCGCGAGCAGCTGGAGGTGGCCTGGGACACCATCGCCCACAACCGCCGGCAGGTGACGGCGTTCTTCGAGCTGTCGAGCGCGGTGATCCTCGAGGAATTCGTGGGCGGCAGAGAGCTCACCGCCGAGGGCTACATCCAGGACGGCCGGGTGCAGGTGCTCAACTTCAGCAAGAAGCTCACCGCCAGCAACTTCATCGTGGTGGGCCACTACATCCCGGCGCTCACCACGCCCGAAGAAGAGACCCAGCTGGCCGAGATCGCCGAGCAGACGGTGCGCGCCCTCGGCCTGGCCAACAGCGTCTTCCACGTCGAAGTGCACATCCGCGACGGCGTGCCCTACGTGATCGAATGCGCCGCCCGGCCTCCCGGCCAGCACACCGTGGAGCTGATCGAGCGCACTTACGGCTTCGATCTGATGAAGATCTCGATCGATCTCGCCACCGCCAAGCCGGTGGATCTGGTGCGCCACCCGCCCCGCCACCACCACGCGATCCTGGCCCTCTACACGGACGCCACCGGCGTGCTCGAGCGCTGGGAAGGAGTGGAGGAGGCGAAGGCCCGGGGCGGCGTGCTCCACGTCAACCTGGGAGCCCAGCCCGGGGATACCGTGCACGCCCTGGACACCTTCCGCAACAAATACGGCATCGTGATCCTCGAAAGCGACTCCGCCACCGACCTGCGCGAGAAGGCGCAGTGGGTGCGCAAGCATGTGCGGATGGTGGTGCGGCCGACCGAGGAGCCGGCCTCATGAGCGCGCCGGCTGCGTTCTGGCCACGCCCCCTGCGCCAGGCGGTCGCTGCGGCCCTCGACCGCGAAGCCTTGGTGGACAAGGCCCTTGCGGGCTCGGCCGCACCGGCCTACCACATGGTGCCGACCGGTTACCCGTTCGCCACCGAGCCGTTCCGGCAGCGCTATGGTTGCCGCAACCTGGAACAAGCCCGGCGCCTTCTGGCAGAGCTCGGCTACAGCTCACAGGCTCCCTTCCAGCTGGATCTCTGGCACCCACCGATCGGCCACTACGGCAGCGATGACGGTGCGGTCTGGCAAGCCCTGAAGGAGCAGATCGAGGAGACCGGCGCAATCGCCGTGCGCCTGCACAGCCGGCCGTGGGTGGAATACGTCGACAGCTTTCTCGCCGGCGAGCTGCCGGCCTTTTTGATCGGCTGGTCGCCGGACTTCGTGGACCCGGAGAACTGGCTCTCGCCGTTCGCGGCTTCCACGCAGTCGCCGGACCAGGGCGTGAACTTCCATCACGCGGAGCTGACCGCCCTGCTGGCCGAAGCGGCCGCCAGCGCGGAGCCCGCCCGGCGAGCGGAGCTTTACCTCCAGATCGGTCAGCTCTATGCCGAAGAGGTTCCCACCCTGCCGCTCTACTGGGAACCGGCGCTGATCGCCTTTCGCAAGGGCGTGAAAGGAGTGGCGATCGGCGCTCCTTTCGAGTTCAACTACCACGTTCTCTCCTTCGAACCCGGAACCCCCGCCGCCGCAGGAAACCAGCGCACCCTGGTGCTGGGCAAGACCTTCCCGGTCCAGAGCCTGGACGCCAACGACGCCCATGCCCGCAGCGACTGGGAGATTCTCAAGAACTGCGGCGAATCCCTGGTGAGCTATCGGCCCGGCACCTCCGAACTGATCCCTGGGGTAGCCGACCTGCCCGAGGCCCTGGATGGAGGCAAGAGCTATCTGTTCGAGCTGAAGGAAGGCCTGCGCTTCGCCGACGGCACGCCCTTGGTGGCCGAGAACTACGTGCACGCCTGGCGGCGCCACAACCGCTTGAGAGGGCAGGTCTCGAGCCTGGTGAGAATCTACGTCGAAGATGTGGAGGCGCTCGATGATCGCCGGGTGGTTTATCGGCTCAAGGACCGTTTCGGTTTCTTCCCGGCGGTGGCCGCCACGCCGGCCTTCATCCCGATCCACCCAGAGGTTTTCCCCGCCGACCAGATCAACCGCTTCCCCGAGCGGCTCGACGGCGTAGGCCGCTATCGCATGGTCTCGCACCAGCCGGGAGACACGCTGGTGCTGGAACGCAATGAGCTCTGCGGCCTGCCCGACCCGGCGAGAATCGACCGGGTGGTGATCCGCTACTTTCCCAGCTCGCAGGCCCTGGCTCAGGCCCTGGTCGCCGGCCAGGTAGACATCGCCTGGCGCAAGCTGGGAGCCCGAGAAGCGCAGGATCTGGCCGCTCACGAGGAGCTGGAGGTGGTGAGGGTAAACACACCTCTCTTGCGCTACCTGGTCTTCAATCACACGTTCGAACGGCGGGAGTAGGGGAGGGCCGGGCCCGGGAGGGGCGCCCCGCGAGAGAGCGTGCGCCCCCCCAGGAGCTACTACCAGCACAAGGCCATCAGATGGCCGATGGCCTCATTCGAGATCTTCAGCTCACCGGCTCGCTGCGCTAGCTCGGCGGCGGCGGTGGCCTTGATGATGCCGCGCTGCAGCCGCGCCTTCTGCTCGGTGAGCTCGATGGAATGGAGCCGCTCGTGGGTGGCGGCCACCTGAGCGTGGAGGGCATCGTGAGTGCTGGCTGCCAGACCGGAGTGTGGCGCCTTGGCATGCGTTCCGTGACTTGCCATGGGTTTCCCTTTCGTTTTGACGTGGTGGAGTCTTGTTGGCTCAGCCGAGGTGGCCTACCAGCACAAGGCAGCGACGCGAGAGACAGCGTCGGCCGACAGACCGAGCTTGGTGGCGTTTTGACTCAGCTCGGCCGTGTTGGTCGCCTTGAGCACGGCCCGCTGCAGTCGGCAGCGAGCCTCCACCAGAGCGATCTGGTGCAGCTGCTCGTGGTAGGGAGCGATGACGCTATGGAGCGCATCATGAGTTCGACTTGAAAAGTCCGAATGCTTGGATCTGGCCATGGAAAACCTCCTTGGTTGGAATGTGAGCGAGTCAGGTCTCGATGATCGCGGGCCAGGCCTGCCGGCTCGCTGAGAAAGAGCGTCCTGGCCCTTCGAAGTCTCGAGTCCAAGAGCCTGCGGGGCTCAAGGGCTCCCGGTTGAATTGGGTCGCACTATCGCCGTGTCTCTCCCTCCTTGTTCTCCCAGTCGCGATCCTCTGGGAAGAGCGGTCCATCGTGGGCGGAAGCCGTGGCCTCCAGCTCGTCCTCAGTCCAGAACTGGTGACTGGCGCTGGCATCCAGACTGAGACCGTAGATCTCCTTGAAGCGAGCGATTT
Organism: uncultured Acidobacteriota bacterium; assembly: GCA_937867335.1. Lineage (GTDB taxonomy): Bacteria > Acidobacteriota > Thermoanaerobaculia > Multivoradales > SZUA-115 > JAXLQX01. Next base: position 8,186 of record CALMKX010000224.1, on the reverse strand, counting down.
GAGCCAGAGTCTTCTCGCCGAAAGGCGGTTTGCCTTCCAGGGAGTGGAGCACGATCCCTTCCAGCAGATCGCCGAGCGAGAGATCCAGATATTCGGCGAGAGCCTTCAGCACCTTTAGAAGCCTTTTCTGAATCCGAACTCCCGTCTGGACCCGCTCGTCTACAGCCGGGTCGGCGAGCTGTGCGGCGCTCGAGGGCAAACGAGTCTTTGAGTTCATGGTCTGGGATGATCTCCCTGAGGCGGCGAGGGCTTGGCTCCCACCAGCTGCCTGGATTCAGGCAGTGCCTTGCCATTGCCCAGGTAGTAGTTGAGGGATCGTTCCCACAATTGCATGTACTCGTCGAAGTGGGGCCCGGCGTGCAGATCGACGTATTCGTTGCCGTTCGGCGAGAGGGCCAGCCAGGTGTAGGCGATATGTGCCACGGAGCTGCCACCGGCGACCTCCTCGACCTGGATGCGCAGGATGGTCCAGCAGATCTCCGGGCGAACGATCAAGTACTCCAGGCGCCGAGGGCCGTTGTCCAGCTCTCGCAGGTACCACAAGGTGGTGGCGCCGCTGGCGCTGGTGGTGCGGAAAAGGGTGCCGGCGCCGCGGCAATCCTCGCTGCAGTGCAGGAACTCCGGGTCCCAGCCCAGTGCCCACTCCTTCTCGGCGAGCGGGGATAGCAGGGCGAAGACTTTGGCCGCCGGGGCAGACAGCCGCTGGTCGTAGGTGCGCTCCAGCTTCTTGGCCTGAAAACCGCCCGCGGCGGGGGCCACGGCCGGTTCAGCAGCCCAGCAGAGGCCTGGGCAGATCAGGAGAAGGCCCGCGGTGAGGGACCAGAGCAGGGGTCGTGTGCGTGCGTTGTTCAATACCATGGTACCAAGGTATGTTAGTACCACGGTTCTGTCAAGAGGCTGGACAACACCCGAAGCCGTGCGGTGTCAGGCCGGGCGTCGAGGATCCGAGGGGATCGGCGGGCGATCGGCAAAGCCGTAGCGCCCCAAGTGGGGCCACCTGGGTGTCACGGCGCCTGGGCAGGGACTGCTGTTACGAAGTTCTCGGGCGACTCGGTCGGGACTCTGCCATCTTGTGGCTGGCCGAGGCGTCCAGGTGCAGGTCGTAGATCTCCTTCAGCTGCGCGATTCGTTCGAGCACCGGCGGCCCGAACGGCGACTTGCCCTCGAGGGAGTGGAGCAGGATTCCCTCGAGCAAGTCGGAGAGGGAGATGTCCAGCACCTCGGCCAGGCCCTTCAAAACTTTGAGCAGTTCCTTCTGGATCCGGACGCCGGTCTGAACTCGCTCGACCACGAAGGTCTGGTCGCTCGAGTCCTCTGGGTGAGACACGGCTTGCAAAGGCGAACCCACGAATGCCTCCTCCCCGCGTAGTTGCTACTACGCGGATTATCCCTCAGTCCGCAGTTTCAAGCGCAGCTCAATCGAGAACGACTTCTTGGCACCGCTTGCAGCGTGGTGCAGCCGGGCCGCGCTACGGACCTCTCCAAGAAGGTGCGAGGCTCGTGGCCAGACGAGACGCTCTTCGCAACCACCCCTCGCCGGGCCGACTCAGCCGCCGCTCTCGATCACCAGCTTCCGGCCGAAGGCCCGGCGCACCAGGCCGGCGTGCTGCTCGGCCTCCCAGATCTCGACCGCCGGCTCTTCGCGGGCCTCGAGGCGGAGCCGCACGGTGCGCTCGTCGAGCTCCACGCGCACGCTGCGGATGCGCTGGGCCCGCGAGCGCTCGAGGGACTCGGCGAGTCGCAGGCAGGTGGCGAGGCGGCCGAGCATTTCCTTGTCGCTCGCCAGGGTGAGAGGGCGGAAGCGGTCCAGCCGAGGGATGCCCTTGTGGTGGAAGCGGATCAGCTCGATCAGCAGGGCGTGCTCGCGGTGGGAGAACCCGGGCAGCGCGTCCGCCTCGAGGATGTAGCCGCCGTGGCGGTGGTGGCGGTAGAAGCCCACCGTGATGCCGATGTCGTGGAGAGCGGCCGCGGCGGCGAGGAGCTCGGCCTCGCGGGGTCCCAGGCCATGGATGGGAGCGAGGCCGGTGAAGAGCTGGCCGGCGAGCTCCCGCACGTGGCGGGTGTGGGCGGTGGCCAGGCTGAAGCGGCTGGCCAGGTTGGCCACCGCGAAGGCGCGGACGTCCTCGAGTTGGTGGGGCGCGGGCAGGAAGCGGCGATAGAACACCCCTTCCCGCAGCCCCTGGCCGGAAACGTAGAGCCCGTCTCTGCCCGCCGCCTGGAGCAGCCAGCGGTAGACCAGCGCACCGGCCACCAAGATGTCGGCGCGTTCCGGGTTGAGGCCGGCCAGAGCCGCCCGCCGTCGGGCCGAGAGCGCCAGCAGCCGGTCGGTGAAGTCCTCGAGGTCGCGCCGTTTCAGGAAGTAGCCGTGGAGCAGGGCGAGCGGATAGCCGGCGGCCTCCTGCACGGCACGGGCGAGGTTGCGGATGGTGCCGCCCATGGCGATCAGCGGCGCGTCGCTGCGGCCGAGGGCCCGGGCCAGGGGCTCGAGCTCGGCCGCCACCACCTTCTCGAGGGCGCGCACCTGGGAGCGCCGGGGCGGGTCGTTGTGCAGATGCGCTTCGGTGAGCCTCACGGCCCCCAGGGGATGGGCCTCGCCACCGGCGTAGGCGCGGTCGCTCATGTGCGAGATCTGCGCGCTGCCACCGCCCAGGTCCATCACCCAGGCATCGGCGTGGGCGAAGCTGTTGGCCACGGCCAGCACACCGAGGCGCGCTTCCTCCTCGCCCGAGAGCACCTCGATGCGCAGCCCTCGGGGTTCGATCGCGCGGTGGAGGAGCTCGGCGTTGGCAGCGTCGCGGAGCGCGCTGGTGCCCAGCAGCACGAGTTCGTCGAGCCCGGCGGCGGCGGCGTAGTCGGCGAACAGGGTGAGAGCGGCGAAACCGCGGCCGATCGCCCGGCGAGTCAGCCGGCCCGAGGCACCCAGCCCCTCGCCCAGGCGGATCGGCTCCGAGATGTCGTCCACCAGGCGGAACCAGCGCCCGGCGCGGTATTCGTAGACCACCATCCGCGCGTTGTTGGAGCCGAGGTCGACGATCCCGAGCCGAGGCATGACAAGGGGATTCTCTCCCGGAAGGCGGCAGAAGAAGAAAGGCGGCCTGTTGGCCGCCTTTCCGAAGTGTTACAGCCCGGTGAAACCGGTGGAACTAGTGGGCTTCGCGGTAGGCCCGCTCGGCGCTCGCCTGCAGCCGACGCTGGTAGTTGAGGCCGATCAGGTGCTTGGCCCGGTAGCCCTGGAGGGCCGCCTGGACGCAGTTCTGGTACTTCACGAAGGAGCCGAAGTTGGCGTCGAAGCTGCACGGGATCGCCGGAATCAGCAGGCTCTCGCCGGCGGCCACGTTGTAGAGCTTGTTCTTGTAGCCGCCCGGCCACAGCACCTCGAGGTCGCCGCGGCTGGCGTCGCCGAGGCCGAAGCCCACTTCCAGGGCGTTCTGCGAAGCGTAGCTCGAGCCGCCGAGGATCGGCTGCATCGAGGTCGGTCCGCCTTCGGGCGTGAAGCTGAGCACAGCGCCGATGCCGTCACGGTTGATGCGCGAGGGCACCTTGGGGTGGACGATCACGCCGGCGGTGCCGAGGGTGTGGAACTTCACCCAACCGTTGCCGTTGTCGGCGCTGTTGACTTCCACCGAGAGATTGCCCGGATCGCTCTGGGCCGGCGGGTTCACCGGCACCAGGAAGCCCGGCATGGTGCGGCCGGTGAGCACGTTCTGGAACATCGCCACCGGATCGTACGGGCTGCCGGTGGGGCCGACCAGGTTGATCATCGGGCGGAAGGCCGGGTTGCCCGGGTGGATGTTGAAGGCGGTGATGGTGACGATGTCGAAGAAGCCATCGTTGTTGAGGTCGCCGGTGGCCACACCCTCGACGTCACGGGGACGGTGGTCGATCGAGAACGGGCTCGGGTCCACCTGCGCGGTCCAGGTGTTGGTGCACTGGCCGTTGTTGACCAGCAGCACGCCCGGGTTGTCCGCGGCGATCAGGTTCAGGATGTCCATGCCGCCGTGCCAGAGGATGTCGGCGTCGCCGTCGTTGTCGAAGTCGAACATCGAGTCGCCCCAACCGAAGGGGTTGGCGAAGATGATGTTGCGCTCGAAGTCGCCATCGGCCTTCTGGATGAACAGCGAGGACTCGAGGCCGGCGCCGCCCAGGTAGTTGCCCATGCCGGTGTTGAAGAAGTCCATGCGGCCGTCGCAGTTGGCGTCGCCGAAGGCCACGCCCATCCAGCTGTTCTCGACCTGCAGGCCGGGCAGCGACATCGTGATGTCGGTGACGTTGCCCCTGCCGTCGCCCTTGAAGAAGCGGCTCCAGCCGCGGCGCTGGCTCTGATCCTGGGGCGGAGCGGCCTGGTTGTCGGCGGAGAGGATGTCGATGTTGCCGTCGCGGTTGAGGTCCACCATGGCGATCGCCCAAGTGTGGGCGGCGCCGCTGGTGCCCGGCTGGTCCATGTTGCTCACGTGCTGGATGCCGTTGGTGGCGCTCACGTCCTGGAAGCGCAGCTGCATGCCACGGCGATTGCGGAACGACTTGTTGAGGAACACCGTGTTGTGCTCGTAGCCCGGGTAGTTCGGGCCCGAGGGCAGGAACACGATGCGCAGGTGCCAGTCGTCGTAGGTGTTGGCCACCACGATGTCGAGCAGGCCGTCGTTGTTGAGGTCGCCCATCGAGCAGGCCACGCCGTGGCGGGAGAAGCCGGCGGTGGTGGTCTCCTCGGTGACATCGGTGAAGGTGCCGTTGCCGTTGTTGCGGAACAGATGGTTCGGGCTGGCCATGCCGACCACGAAGAGGTCCTGGTCGCCATCGTTGTCGATGTCGCCGTAGCAGACGCCCGAGGACTCCTGCTCGGTGGCCTCGACCCCGGCGTCGGCCGCCACGTCCACGAAGGTCAGCTCGCCGGTCTGCTTGAGCTGGCTCTGGAGCAGGCTGTTCGGCGTGCCCGGGCCGTTGGTGGCGTAGATGTCGAGGTCGCCGTCGTTGTCGTAGTCGAAGATGGCGACGCCCGGGGCGCCCCAGCTCTTCTCCGGGCTGGTCGGACGGACGGTTGCGAAGTAGTCGGCGGTCGGGATCGGGTGAATTGCGGCGTCGGCCAGGATGGCCAGGCGGTCTGCTTCTCGAGCCGAAGGCATGTGCGAGAAGGTGATTCCTGCCTCGCCGGTGCTCACCAGATCGGTGAAGTGAACGCCGCCGTCTGCCCAGGCCGGAGCGAAACCGGCCAGGAGCAGCAGGCCTGCACAGGCATAAGTGGCTACTCGTTGATTCCTCATTCCTACCTCCAACATTTGGGATGGTTATCCACAGGCAAGCAGAGGTAGCACGGACTCCTCCGCCACTACCCGCTTTTCGCGACGTCCCTTCAGTGCACCAGACAGCGGGATGCGTGACGAGAATCTTCGAAGAAGCTAGGACTCTATGAAGTCTGGAAAGGAATCCTGATATGGCACTTGCGCAGTCTGAGTGGGAGAGGTAGGAACTGGCTGCGGGTTGGTCGAGCGGGTAACTTCAAGAGGGGAAGGGAGAAAGCCCCTCCCGGGTTCTCGGAGGAACCCGACGGAGGGGCTGGAGAGGGGCTAGCCTCAGTGGGCTTCGCGGTAGGCCCGCTCGGCGCTCGCCTGCAGGCGATCCGCGAAGGAGCGGCTGATCAGGCGCCGCTCGCGGTAGTCCTGCAGCGCTTCCTTGACGCAGTTCCGGTACTGGCTGAAGTTCCGGAAGCTGCCGTCGAAGCTGCACTGGATGGCCGGGATGGTCAGGTTCTCGCCGGCCCGCACGTCGTAGAGCTTGTTCTTCGAGCCACCCGGCCACAGCACCTCGAGGGTGCCCTTGGCGGAGGCGCCGAGGCCGAAGCCCACCTGGAGCGAGTTCTGGGAAGCGTAGCTCGAGCCGCCGAGGATCGGCTGCATCGAGGTCGGCAGACCGTCCGGCGTGAACTTGAGCACGGCGCCGATGCCGTCGCGGTTCACCGTGCCGCGGTCGCGGCCGTGCCGGGTGATGCCGGCCGAGCCGAGGGTGCGGAACTTCACCCAGCCGTTGCCGTTGCCGGCGCTACTGAGCTCCACCGAGAGGTTGCCCGGGGTGTAGGTGGGGAAGGGCACCACCGGCACCAGGAAGCCGGGGATGGTGCGGCCGGTGAGCAGGTTCTGGAACTGGGCCACCGGGTCGTAGGGGCTGCCGGTGGTGCCGACCAGGTTGATGAACGGCCGCAGGTTGGGGTTGCCCGGAGCGATGTTGAAGGCCGAGATGGTGACGATGTCGAAGAAGCCGTCGTTGTTGAAGTCGCCGATCGCCACGCCCTCGGCGTCGCGGATGCGGTGGTCCACCGAGAACGGGCTGGGGGAGACCAGCGCGGTCCAGGTGTTGGAGCACTGGCCGTTGTTCACCAGCAGCACGCCGGGGTTGTCGCAGGCCACCAGGTTCAGGATGTCCATGCCGCCGTGCCAGAGGATGTCGGTGTCGCCGTCGTTGTCGAAGTCGAACATCGCATCGCCCCAGCCGAAGGGGTTGGGGAAGATGGTGTTGCGCTGGAAGTCGCCGTTGGGCTGCTGCACGAACAGCGAGGACTCCAGGCCCGCGCCGCCCAGGTAGTTGCCCATGCCGGTGTTGAAGAAGTCCATGCGGCCGTCGCAGTTGGCGTCGCCGAAGGCCACGCCCATCCAGCTGTTCTCGACCTGCAGGCCGGGCAGCGACATCGTGATGTCGGTGACGTTGCCCCTGCCGTCGCCCTTGAAGAAGCGGCTCCAGCCGCGGCGCTGTTCCTGAGCGACGGGCGGGGCGGCCTGGTTGTCGGCCGAGAGGATGTCGATGTTGCCGTCGAGGTTGAGGTCGGCCATGGCGATCGCCCAGGTGTGGGCGGCGCCGCTGGTGCCCGGCTGGTCCATGTTGGAGACCGTCTGGATGCCGTCGGTGGCGCTGGTGTCCTCGAAGGAGATCACGGTGTTGCGGCCGTGCCCGGCCAGGCTGTCGTCATCGTCGTCGTCATCGTCGCCGTCGTGGCCGGCGCGATGGCTGGTGTTGATGAACACCTGGTTGTGCTGGAAGCCCGGGTAGTTCGGGCCCGAGGGCAGGAAGACGATGCGCAGGTGCCAGTCGTCGTAGGTGTTGGCCACCACGATGTCGAGCTTGCCATCGTTGTTGAGGTCGCCCATCGAGCAGGCCACCGAGTTGCGGCTGGCACCGGCCGCGCCGGCCTCGGCGGTGCTCGGTTCCAACGGATTGCGCCCGTGCTCGATTCATGGAATGCTCGCACGGCCAGTGTTGGCGTTGACGTTGACCGTTTTGGTAACACTGCCGGAGGTAACCACGACCGACCCTCCGCTACTCGGGTTGCCGTAGCGATCGAACATCAGCGTCGTCCCGGCGCCAAACGCGGCTGAGCTGAGCATCACTTTGTAGGGATCTTGTGCCAGGTCGACCACGACTCCGGAGGCAGCGAAATTGACATAGTTGACATTGGGCATGACATAGGTGTTCGGAGTTCCGCCGTTGGCGCCGTTGGGAATGAACTGTACGGCCTGGTTGCGGCTTTGCACGAGCGCCTGACGCTGCGCAAAGCCGATGTCGGCCGCCTTGCCGAGATTCGTGACCGCCAGAACGGCCTGTTCTACGTCTGCCTGGACACCCTCTACCTCCGACAGCGACATAAGGACGGGGCGTTCAGCGTCTGTGAGGTAGCGGCGTCCAGGCTCGTCAGCCGAGGCCACCAACCGATGGCCGCCGGACTGGCTCGAAAGCTTTCCGGCAGACGAACGATCAACGGAAACCGCAACTGCCCTTCGATCACGGTTCCCACCGGCATGCTCCCCAGCGACTCGACGTGCTCGCCGAACTCGTGCGCGCCCGCGGCGAGCTCGTGACGAAGGACGCGCTGCTCGAGCGGGTGTGGCCGGACACGGTCGTCGAAGAGAAGAACCTGACCGTTGCCGTGTCGACGCTTCGCAAGGCGCTCGGCGAGACGCCCCAGGATCATCGTTTCATCGTCACCGAATCGGGCCGAGGATACCGGTTCGTGGCCGATGTCGTTCCGGTCACCGCCGACGAACCCGACGCCGGTGATGCCGTCGAGCGCGAACCGGAAGCAGCGAGCCCCGAGCCCGCAGCCGAATCCGCGGGCTCGACGATCGGACGACCGTTCTGGCGCAGCCGGGCCGCGCTTGTGGTCACCGCGCTCGTCGCGGTCGGGGCGCTTGCCGGCATCTACG
>CALMKX010000223.1 GCA_937867335.1 uncultured Acidobacteriota bacterium | reverse complement strand
CTCCGCCAGCTGGAGCTGCACCAGCCGCCCGCGCGAGGCGCCCAGGGCGTCCCGCAGGGCGAGCTCCCGGCGTCGCTGCGCGGCCCGGGCCAGCAGCAGGTTGGTGGCGTTGGTGGAGGCGATCAGCAGCACGAAGGCCACGGCGCCGAGCACCAGCAGCAGCCGAGTCGCCACGTCCCCGATCACGGACTCCTTGAGGTCGAGGGCCGCCCAGCTGGCCTTCTCGTCCTGGTAGGAAGTCCGCCACAGCGGGAAGATCCTCTGGTTGATGGCCCGCAGCTCGGCGGCGGCCGCCTCGCGGTCGCCTTCGGAGCGCAGCCGCCCGAGGGCCGTGATGAAGAACGGCCCCTTGCGCGGGGGCGTCTGCCAGCGGGCCGGGGCGAAAAAGTCCCGATCCTGCTCGAAGGGGCCCACTCGCGCCGGCAGCACGCCCGCCACCCGATAATCCGTGCCGTTCAGGCGCACGGCCTGGCCTACGGCCGCCTCGGCGCCGCCCAGGTAGCGCCGGGCGAATCGGCCGCTCACCACCACCACCGGCTCGGCCCCGGGCCGGTCGTCTTCGGGTCCGAGCAACCGGCCGGCGGCGGGGCGCACACCGAGGAGGGAGAAGTAGCCGCCGGTCACCAGCTTGCCGGAGATGCGCTCGGCCACGTCGTCGCGGGTGAAGGCCTGGCTGGTGTTGGTGTAGCCGGCCACGGCCTCGAAGCGGGTCTGCTGCTCGGCCAGGGCGAGGTAGTCCGCCACCGAGAAGGGGAAGCGATGGGGGGGAGAGTCGGTGTAGATCCGCACCAGCCGGCCGGGCTCCGGGTAGGGCAAGGGCTTGAGCAGGACGGTGTGGACCAGGCTCCCCAGCGTGGTGGTGGCGCCGATTCCCAGGCCCACCGTGAGCACGATGGTGAGGGCGAGCCCCGGAGAGCGGCTGAGGCTCCTCAGGCTGAGGCGCAGGTCCGTCCACAAGTTCTCCATGGGCTCTCCTCGCTCGGCTCGCGAGCGGTCGGGATGGGGTCGGGGACCGCCGGGGCGAGGTTCGGCGGGTCGCCGGGAGGCCGCCAGCAGCAGCCGGGGCGGGTACTGGGCCCATTGGCGAGCGAGCCAGGCCCGGGCAGCGCGCTCGCCGTCCCGCTGCCGGCGCAGCTCGTAGAGCTCCTCGAGGTCGCTCTCCACCTCGCGGCAATCCTCGCGGTCGAGCAGCAGCCGCAGCGCCCAGCGCAGGGCCCGGGGCGGCTTCATCGCGCTCCGTCCAGGATGCCGTCGAGCCCTTCCCACAGCCGCACCAGGGCTCGGCGCGTCTCGCGCAGGCAATCCACGGCCCCGGGCGTGAGCTTGAAGTAGCGGCGCACCCGTCCGGTCTCGCCCACGGCATGGTCGTCCAACCGGGAAGTCAAGAGGCCCCGCGCCTCCAGGCGGCGCAGGGCGATGAACACCGCCGCCTGAGCCACCTCGCGGCCGGTACGCTCCTCGAGTTCCAGCACCAGGGGAACGCTGTAGGCCTCACCGCCCAGCCGCAACACCGCCAGCAGCAGCTGGTGCTCGAACTCTCCGAGGTTTTCCTTGGCCATGGCTCTCCGGGTTTTGCGGCACCCAGCCTAGCGGCCGGGAGGGGTGGTGTCAATAGCTTTGCTAGTGAGATGGGCCAGGCTCCCCGAGGCCGGGTCGCCCCGGCTCTCAGCTACCGCGATGGAATTCCCCGGTCGTCTGCTGCTCCAGGTGGCATTGGCGGCAGCGCTGGCGCTCGGGGTGGGAGGTGCGGATCTCCTCGCGGGCGGCCGGGCCGGTGTGGCAGGCGGCGCAGCTCTCGCGCAGGAAGACCGGGTGGGGAATCACCGGCGGGGCCCCCGGGTAGAGCCTCTGGCCGTGGCGCAAGTCCTGGGGCAGGCCCACGAAAGTGTTGGCGCGGAAGGGCTTAGCTGCCGGAGCGCCCGGGGCGTCGCCGTAGACGTGGCATTGCTGGCAGCGAGCGATGGCGCCGAGGCCGCGGGTCAAGGCGTGGGGGGAGGGCGGGGCGTAGCCCAGCTCGGGCACCTCGAGGCCCCGCTCGTTGTGGCATTCGGTGCAGGCGGCGCCCAGGGCGCGGTGGGGGATCACCGGCGGGGCGCCGTCGTAGAGGCGGCGCGCGGCCCGAACCGCGGCCGAGCTCTTGGCGTAGCCCTCGGGCTTGCCCGGCACCGGCACCCGCTCGCCCCGGCCGCAGGCCAGGGCGAGAGCCACCAGCCCGAAGGCCGCCACGCGGAGGAGCCGGCCGTTCATCCCACCCTCTCGAGGCGCACGGCGCACTTCTTGTAGTCCGGCTCCTTGCTCAGATTGCACATCGCATCGAGCGTCAGGTGGTTCACCAGCAGGCTCTCGTCGAAGAACGGAATGAACACCGAGCCGGCCGGTGGCTTGCCGCGGCCGTCGATCTCCACTGCGAGCACCAGCTCGCCACGGCGCGAGGCGACTTTCACCTTGTCGCCCTTGCGGATGCCCAGCCTGGCGGCGTCGGCGCGGTTGAGCTCCACGTAGGAGGCCGGCACCGCCTGGTGCAGCTGGCGGATGCGCCGGGTCATCGAGCCGGTATGCCAGTGCTCGAGCACCCGGCCGGTGCACAGCCAGAAGGGATAGTCGGCGTCCGGCACTTCGGCTGGCGGGTGATAGGGGCGCAGGAAGAACGCGGCCTTCTCGCCGTAGCCCTTGGCCTTGTAGAAGTGCACGCCGCGGGCTTTCTTCACGTAGGGGTCGTAGCCGGCAGCGTAGCGGTAGAGGGTCTCCTTGCCATCGACCACCGGCCAGACCTTGCCACGGGCCGCCTTGAGTTCGGCGTAGGAAGCGAGGTCCTTGCCGTGGCCGAGGCCGAATTGCCGGTACTCCTCGAACATCGGCTCGTGCCAGGCGTCCGCCGGCCAGGGGAAGAGGTGGCCGAGGCCCATGCGACGGGCTACCTCGAGGATCTGCCAGGCGTCTTCGCGGGCCTCCCCCGGAGGCTCCACCATCTTTTCCCAGTGCTGGGTGCGGCGTTCGCTGTTGCCGAACATGCCTTCGCGCTCGATCCACGCCGCCGAGGGCAGGATCAGGTCTGCCGCGGCGGTGGTGGGCGTGGGGTAGATGTCCGAGACGATCAAGAAGCGGCCGTCGCCGGGCTTGCGCTCGTAGCGCAGCAGATTGGGCAGGGTGACCATCGGGTTGGTGGTCTGGATCCACAGCACCTTGACGTCGCCGCGCTGGAAGGCCCGGAAGAGGTCCATCGTGTGGTAGCCGGGCTTGTCCGGGATGGTGCCGGCGGGCAGGCTCCAGATGCGCTCCGCCTCGGCTCGATGCTCCGGGTTGGTCACCGAGAGATCGGCCGGCAGGCGATCGCAGAGGGTGCCCACTTCGCGGGCGGTGCCGCAGGCCGAGGGCTGGCCGGTCAGGCTGAAGGGGTTGGCCCCGGGGCGGCCGATCTTGCCGGTGAGCAGGTGGAGATCGGTGATCAGGTTGTTCATCCAGGTGCCGCGGTGATGCTGGTTGACGCCCATGCACCACAGCGACACCGTGCCGCGATCCGGGTTGCCGTAGATCTCGGCCAGGGCCTCGATCGTGGCCACCGGCACGCCGGTGGTCTGGGAGACCGCCGCCGGCGTGTAGTCGGCGAGGAAGGCCACCAGCTCATCGAACGAGGAGTCCCGCGGCTCGTCCTTGAAGGTGTAGTGCTCGGCGTCGGCGCCGAAGCAGCCGTAGCCGATCTTGGCCAGATCCTCGATGCCCCGCTTGAAGATCACGTTCTCGGCCACGAAGGCGCGGTCCACCTTGCCGTTGGCCACCAGGAGGTGGAGGATGCCGTTGGCGAGGGCGAGGTCGCTGCCCGGCCGGAACTCCACGTAGAGGTCGGCGTAGTCGCTGGTCGGCGTGCGCCGGGTGCTCAAGTCGATCAGTCGGGTGCCGGGCTTGGCGCGGCGGGTCTCGAGGATGCGCGAGAACAGCACCGGGTGCATCTCGGCCATGTTGTTGCCCCAGAGCACGAAGTCGTCCCCGGCCTCGAAGTCCTCGTAGCAGCCCATCGGCTCGTCGCTCTGGAACTGCGTCATGAAACCGGCCACAGCGCTCGCCATGCACAGGCGGGCGTTGGGCTCGAGGTTGTTGCTGCGCAGGCCGCCCTTGAACCATTTGAGGGCAGCGTAGCCGTCGAAGACGGTCCATTGCCCGGAGCCGTAGAGGCCCACCGCCCCCGGGCCGTGCTGGGCGAGGGTTTCCTTGTACTTGCTCGCCACCAGCTCGAGAGCCTCGTCCCAGCCGAGCTGCCGGTAGCTGCCGTCCGGGTTGCGCAGCAGCGGGTGGGTGAGTCGATCCTCGCCGTAGAGCAGAGCCGGCAGGTGGTAGCCCTTCACGCACAGCAGGCCCTTGTTCACCGACGCGGCCTGGTCGCCGCGCACGGCCACGGCGCGGCCGTCCTTCAAGCCCACTTCCACGCCGCAGCCGGTGCCGCAGAAGCGGCAAGGAGCCTTCTTCCAGCTGAGATCGACCGGCAGCGTGCTCTTGGCGGCGCCCTTCTCGATCTCGGCGGCGCGCTCTTGATCCCGGCAAGAGAAGGCCACCAGGGCGGTGCCGGTGAGGCCGGCGAGCTCGAAGAAGGTGCGGCGGTCGATGCCGCGTTCGGCGCTAGTTTCCTTGCCCATAGCGCTCCTGCATGGCCTTGCGGATCACTTCGGCCTGTTCGTCCGAGATCGCCTTGAACCAGGCGTGCTCGGGTCGCGAGAGGATTTGATCGATCACGGCATCGACGGCGCGGGCCTCGGCGCCCTTGCCGCGGGCGGCCGCCTCGCGGGTGAGCTGGCGGGCCTCCGGCAAGAGGTGCATGTAGAAGCGGTCCGCCACCTCGAACATGCCGTGCCAGTGGGTGTAGTCCGGAGCCATCATGCTCGCACCGTGGCGGGCGCGCCGGCCCTCGTGATGCCACAAGAGGTACCAGGTCCATTCGATCTCTTCGTCGAAATCCGTCTTGGTCAGGAGCCCTTGCTTCTTCAGCTCGCTGATGATCGCCTGGCCCGGCTTGGCGAACTTCTCGTTGTAGAGGATCACCAGCTCGTCGTACTGCTGGTAGAAGGAGTTCACGTAGTCCGGCGTGTGGCAATGCGAGCAGACCTGCTTCATGGTGTTGCGCTTCTCTTCCGCGCTGTGCACCACCAGGGACTGGCGCTTCACCGGATCCGGCTCGGTGACGATCTTGCCGTTGACGTCGGTGTCGTAGACCAACGAGATCGGCGGCCGGTTGTTCCAGGAGATGCGCTCGCCCGGGTCGTGGGTCACGCGGCCGCCGTTCCGGAGGTTGCCGCTCATGTGGCAGGTGGCGCAGGTGGGGGCCTGGGTGTAGTCCCGGCCGAGCACCCACTTCACCGCCCCGAGGTTCATCTCCTCGCGCAGGTCGCGGTAGGCCACGCCGTGCTTGGACTCCTCGTAGATCTCCTTCTGCGGGTGGTCCGGCCCGAGGTGGCATTTGCCGCAGTTCTCCGGCTGGCGGGCGCGGCGGGGAGAGAAATCGTGCCGGCTATGGCAGGCCGAGCAGGAACCGCGGGAGCCGTCCAGGTTCAGGCGGCCGATGCCGGTGTTCGGCCAGGTGCCAGGATGGTAGAGGGGCTTGCCGTCGGCGTTCTTCTTGATCCGTGCCACGGCCTCCAGGTTGGTGGGCTTGCCGTTCTCGTCCGGAGCGAGTTCCACCGAGGTGATCCGGCTGCCGTCCGTGCCCTGCAGCGCCACCCGCGAGCCGTGGCACTGTTGGCAGCCCGAAAAGGCGCTGGCGAAGCCGTTCACCGAGGCGACCGTCATGCCCGGGGTGGGGGAGTGGGGGTCGAAGGAGAGACGCGCCCCTTCCACCGTCTCGGCCAGGAAGTTGTCGAGCGAGGCCAGGATGTTGCCGGCCGCGGCATGGTGGCTGGCTTCGAATTCCCGCACCACGTTCTGGTGGCAGCGGCCGCAATCCCGCGGGGTGATCACCGTGGCGATGCGGTTGCCGTAGTGCAGGAAGGCATCGGCGTCGCCCTCCTCGGCGCGGTGGCATTCGAAGCAGCCCACGCCCTTGCCGGCGTGGGGGCTGCCTTTCCAGTGGTCGACGATGCCCGGTGTGGACTGCGTATGGCACTCCACACAGGCGCGAGACGAGGCTGGCACGGCGACGTGGCGGGGCGCGAGGCCGGACTCCTCCCGCTTCCTCGCCACCTCCATCCACTGCACCAGCAGCAACGACAGCAGAAACACCCCCGAGAGGGTGATGATCACCGTGCGCTTGGTTTCGAGCGTCATATCGCGCTCACCCCTCCTCGAAAAATAGTTTCCGATCCGTCCAGGCTCTCAATGGGCCACCGCCGCTTCCCACACGGTGAGGGCCGTGATCAGCAGCACTCCGACGATCCCGAACCAGACGCTCGCCTCCTGGAAGCGGGTCCGGCGGCGAATCCAGGCGTCGATGAACGGCCAGCCCAGCATCACGAAGACGATGAAGCCGGTCGACAGCACGGCGAGCGTGCGCGAGAACAGCTTGAGCCAGCGGAACGCCACGTAGAAGAACCACTCCGGTTTGATCACCTCCGGAGTGGTCAGGGGATCGGCGCGTGGGCCCAGAGTCGCCGGCAGGATGCAAGCGAGGGCCGAGAGCACGATCATCACCAGGAGACCCATGATCAGCTCGGTGAGCAGGTGGTCCGGAAAGAAATTGAAGGTGCGCGGAGCCTGCTCCGGCTCGTCGCGGAAACGGAATTCAGTGACGCCCTGGATGCGAATGATGCTGATATGCAGGACGATCAGCATCACCAAGGTGACCGGCAGCACGGCCGCGTGCAGGATGAAGAAGCGCGAGAGGGTGCGGTCGTTGTAGACATCGCCGGCGAGCAGCAGCTTCTTCAGGAAGCCGCCCACCAGCGGCACGCTCTCGGTGATGTTGGCGCCCACCGTGGCGCCCCAGAAGGACAGCTGCTCGTACACCAGGCTGTAGCCGGTGAAACCGGTGAGCAAGGTGACGATCAACAGGCCCATGCCCACCATCCAGTTGATCTCGCGGGGCTTGCGGTAGGCGCCGGTGAAGAACACCCGCATCTGGTGCAGGATCACCGCGGCGATCATCAACGTCGCGGCCCATTTGTGCAGGCTACGGACGTACCAGCCGAAGGCCGCCTCATCGGTGATGTAGCGCACCGATTCGTAGGCCGTCGAGGGGGCCGGCTTGTAGTAGAAGGCGAGCAGGATGCCGGTGAAGATCTGGATCAGAAACAGATAGGCCGGTGTGCCGCCGAGGGCGAACCACCAGCGCTTGAGGTGGTTGGGCACCGGCTCGTTGGTGAGCTCGCGGATCCCTTCCTTGGAGATTGGCAGTCGCTCCTGCACCCAGCTGAGAAGCTTGGCCATCGCTTCAGGCCTCCCCCTCGGCCCGATCCGTGGGCTCCAGGCGAGCGAGCCTCGACAGACAGGGGTCGTGCCCCGGGCCGCGTGGCTCGGCGAGGCTCTCGAGCAGCCGCCCCTGGCCTGGCTCCGAGCCCTGCGCCAGCGCCACGGTGGGCACCTTGATGTAGAGAGAGCCGCTCTCCACCTTCAGCTCGTAGCGGGGCAGGGATTGGCCGGCCTCGGCCGGCGGCCCGGAGATGGCCTTGCCGGTGGGGTCGAAGGTGCCGTTGTGGCAAGGGCAGAAGAAGCGGCCGTTCTGCGGCTCCCAGTGCACCTGGCAGCCGAGGTGGGGGCAGGTAGAAGACAGCGCGATAAAGCTCTCGGGCTGCTCGCCGTGGGCTCGGCGGGCTACGGCGACGGTGGCGCCGGCCGGCGTGACGTAGGTGAGCGAGCCGCCTTCGGGAAGCCGCCCGAGTTCGGCCACGAACTGCCACTCGCGGCTCTCGTCTCGGGCCGGAAAGAGGAAGCGAGCGAGGATCGCCGCGAAAGCACCGTAGGCCGCGGCAAGCGAGCCGAAGAGGGCCAGGCTCCACAGGCGGCGAGCAGGGCGTTCGGAGCCCTCCTCGAGGTCGCTCGGATTGAGTCCCTCTGCCTGAGCATCTGCCATGGCACCTCCTGAGATCGAAACTCTGCCGCCAGGTTATCAGGCCACCGCCCGAGACAGAGGCGGGGCGGGCGGGGATCAGGCGGCGAGAGTATCAAGGGAGGTGAGCCAGCGTCCCCACACCCTTGCGGGTGGGGGCGGAGGACACTCTGCCTACCGCAACGGGTAGGGCCTGAGGCGCCGGCCGCGACGCCTCTGTGACAACCCAAGAGCTCGTTCGAATGCTGTCCCGTTCTCGGCTCTTGGCTGCACTGGAGAGTGTCGTCCAAAGTAAAGGATACACGTGACAACGTGTATACCTTTGCACTATAACTTCAATGTTAAGTCGCAAACTACGTGGAATTCGCTGCTTGGCGAGTCGCCGATTCGTGGCTGTTGCGGCAGGCCCTGGCACGCAGCCAGGGCGCTGGACGCCGTTTCACTAACCTTCTGCGTGGAGAGACCTATGTCCAAGTCCAATCGCGTCCATCACAAGAAACCTACGGAAGTTGAGCCAGAGATGGATTTGTCGGCGTTGAGCCGCCGTTCCTTCCTGGGCGGCCTGGGCAGCACGGCCGCCATTGCCGCCGCGGGCGCCGTGGGCGCCAGCGCTGTTCTCGCCCCCGGCGAGGCGCGAGCCAACGAAGTGGGGCCGGAGATCGGCGCCCCCCGCCTGGCCTCCGCTTACCAGCACCGCATCGACGCCGCCAACCGGATGGTGAGCGACGGCATCCCCACCCATGACTGCAACGGCGATGAGGCGCTCTACGCCAACCGCATCGGCAACTACTCGAAGGGACTGCCCCACAACTCGTTGGGGGAGGTGACCCCGGCGGCCTACACCGCTTTCCTGGCGGCTCTGAGCTCGGGCAATCCGGCCGATTTCGAGACGATCCCCCTGGGTGGAGCCCGCAAGCTGGTGAACCCGCAGGCGGGCCTGGCCTTCGACACCGAGGGTGACGACCCGCACCAGTTCCGGCAGCCGCCGGCGCCGGCTTTCGCCAGTGCCGAAGAGGCCGCCGAGATGGTGGAGCTCTACTGGATGGCGCTGCTGCGCGACACCCGCTTCAACAACTACGACTCGAGCGAGCTCACCGAGATCGCGGCCAAGGAGCTCAGCGACCTCACCGACTTCCGCGGCCCTCGCGAGGATGGTGAAGTCACCGTCCAGACGCTCTTCCGCGACAACCTGCCGGGTGCCACCGAGGGCCCGTACATTTCCCAGTTCCTGCTCAAGGGCACGCCGTTCGGCGCCGAGTACGTGGAGCGCCGCATGCGCACCGTGCGCCCGAACCTGGACTTCAACACCACCTTCTCCGACTGGCTGGCGGTGCAGAACGGCAACGTGCCGGGCTCCCAGCAGTTCGACAACCAGCGCCGCTACGTGCGCGGCGGCCGCGACCTCGCCGAGTGGGTGCACATCGACGTTCTGTTCCAGGCCTACTTCAACGCCTGCCTGATCCTCGGCACCGGGCCGGATCCCGCCAACCAGCCCACGGGCGGCGGTATCGGCTGCCCCGCGAACCCGGGCAACCCCTACAACGACTCCGCCACCCAGCTGGGCTTCGGCACCTGGGGCCCCCCGGGCTTCAAGGCGTTGCTCTGCGAAGTGGCTTCCCGCGCGCTCAAGGCGGTGTGGTTCCAGAAGTGGTTCGTGCACCGGCGCCTGCGGCCCGAGGAGTTCGCCGGTCGCATCCACGTGCGCAAGAGCGGTCTCGCCGCCTACCCGATCCACCCCCAGGTGCTCGGCTCCGAGGCTCTCAGCCGGGTGAAGCACAAGTTCGGCACCTACCTGCTGCCGATGGCCTTCCCCGAGGGCTCGCCCACGCACCCGGCCTACGGTGCGGGCCACGCCACCGTGGCGGGTGCCTGCGTCACGGTGCTCAAGGCGCTGTTCGACGAGAACTTCGAGGTGCCCAACCCGGTGGTGCCGAACGGCGGCGGCACGCAGCTGCAGCCCTGGTCCGGCGGACCGCTCACGGTGGGCGGCGAGCTCAACAAGCTGGCCTCGAACGTGGCGACGGGCCGTAACCACGCCGGCGTCCACTGGCGCACGGACGCCGCCGAATCCCTGAAGCTGGGTGAGGCGGTGGCGATCGCCATTCTCAAGGACCACAAGGCCAACTTCAACGAGGACGGCAGCTACATCTTCACCAAGTTCGACGGCACTCCGATCACCCTCTAGCCTGCCCTTCCAAGCCTTGCACGGGCCCTCCAAGGTCCGTGCAAGGTCCTTCCTCCGGCCTCGGCCCAGCTCGGCGCGATCATGCTCTTCCTGATCAGCGAAATGTACGACATTGCCACTGCTTGATGAACAAGATCGTAATTTTTAAGACCGCCTAGGTCACCTTTTTTTGTCCCGCTCCCCCAGAGACACGCACTGTGGAATTTGAATGACTCCATCTCAGGGCGGCGCGGGGTGGCGCCAGGTGGTACTTGCTGAGAAGGAGGTCTTGAGCGTTGACGAGCCCCGGGTCGGGTTTGACGGCGTAGGGCTTCGAGAGCTCGGAAGAGCTGGATCCATTCGGAAGGCTGGGAAAGGAGCGAGCAGGAGACTCGAGGCAGGGCGAAGGGACAGGAGCCTGGCCGGCTGGCAACGGCGGCAACGGGTTTCGGGCCCACGGGCGGCAGAAGCGAGGAACCCCTCGACGCCCAGCTTCCGGTATATACTCAGATATAGCAAGAAGGGTGAAAGCCCGACCGATCCGGGCGGATGGAAGGGAAGCCCGGCAGACCAGGCAGGGTCCGCCGGGCCGTGATCGCTGGATCGGGTCGCCAGTGTTTCCTGGGCTGGCCCTTGACGTGTCATCAACCCCGACAAAGGAGCTCGTGATGTCAAAGCCCGATTCCAAGACCCACTCGAAACCTACGGACGAGGTGCCGGAGGTGGATTCGTCGTCGATCAGCCGCCGCAAGTTCCTCGGCGGGCTGAGCGGCGCGGCCGCGGTGGCGGCCACCGGCGCGGTAGGTGCCGCCGCCGTGCTCTCTGGCCCCGAGGCCGAGGCCGAGGTCGGCCCCCTGCTCGGCGATGACCGGCTCGACGCCGCTCGGGACAACCGCCTGGTGGCAGTAGACCGTATGGTGGCCGTGGGCATGCCGGCCCATCCGGACAACGGCGACGAGGCCCGCTACGGGAATCTGATCGGCAACTACTCCAAAGGCCTGCCGCACAACTACCTCGGCGAGGTTCGGCCGGCTTCCTACTCGAAATACCTGCTCGCTCTCTCCACCGGCGACCCGGCCCTCTTCGAGGCCATCCCCCTGGGCGGCGCCCGCAAGCTGGTCAACCCGCAGTCCGGCCTGTCGTTCGACACCGAGGGCAACGACCCGCATCAGTTCGTGCAGCCCCCGGCGCCGGCTCTGGCCAGCGCGGAGGAAGCCGGCGAAGGCGTGGAGCTGTACTGGATGGCTCTGCTGCGCGACACCCGCTTCACCGACTACGAGAGGAGCGAGCTCGCCCAGCGGGCGGCCGCCGAGCTTTCGCAGGTGTCGGATTTCCGCGGCCCCCGCGAAAGCGGCGACGTGACCCCCCAGACGCTGTTCCGCGACGTGCCGCCGGGCTGCACCGACGGCCCTTACATCTCCCAATTCCTGCTCAAGGGCACGCCGTTCGGCAGCGAGTATGTGGAGCGCCGCCAGCGCACCCTTGCCGCGGGCAGCGACCACGTCACCGGCTTCAACGAGTGGCTGGCAGTGCAGAACGGCAATGTTCCGGGCAGCGAGTCCTTCGACCGGGTGCGCCGCTTCATCCGCAACGGCCGCGACCTGGCGGCCTGGGTGCACGTCGATGTGCTGTTCCAGGCCTACTTCAACGCCTGCTTGATCCTCGACACGCCGCCCAACCCCAACGATCAGCCCACCGGCGGCGGTATCGGCTGTCCGGTGAACCCGGGCAACCCCTACAACAACTCGCGCACCCAGATCGGCTTTGGCACCTGGGGCTCGCCGGCCCGCAAGGCCCTGCTCTGCGAGGTGGCGTCGCGGGCGCTCAAGGCGGTGTGGTACCAGAAGTGGTACGTCCACCGGCGTCTCCGGCCCGAAGAGTACGGTGGCCGCATCCACGTCAAGAAGAGCGGCCTGGCGAACTACCCGATCCACCCGGACGTCCTGGACTCCGAGGCGGTCAGCCGGGTTCATGCGAAGTATGGCACTTACCTGCTACCCCAGGCTTTCCCCGAAGGCTCGCCCACGCACCCCTCCTACGGGGCCGGTCACGGCACCGTGGCGGGTGCCTGCGTCACCATCCTGAAGGCCCTCTTCGACGAGAGCTTCGTGATCCCCAACCCGGTGGTGCCGAGCGCCGACGGCCTGCGCCTGGTGGCCTACAACGGGCCGCCGCTCACCGTGGGCGGCGAGCTGAACAAGATCGCCTCCAACATCGGCACCGGTCGCAACATCGCCGGCGTGCATTGGCGCACCGACGCCATCGAGTCCCTGCGGCTCGGCGAGCGCGTGGCCATGGCCGTGCTGCGCGACACCAAGGCCAGCAACCACGAGAACGGCAGCTACACCTTCACCAGGTTCGACGGTTCCCGCGTCACCATCTAGCCTCCCTTGGCGGGCGGTGCCTCCCCTGGGCATCGCCCGCCCCCTTTTGCCAGCTCCGAGGCTGCCTCGGCCGGTTACACTGGGGCCATGGTGTGTTTTCTCGAGCCCGGGCCGAGCGCCGCGGGTGGAAGCGGGCCTTGCTGAGCAGCCTCCGGCGGTGGCTTCGGCCGGGTCGCCGCGGCCCTGGCGTGGAGCTCGCGGCCGGGCTCACCCTGAGCCTTGGGGTGGGCGCGGTGACGGCGAGCTATCTGCTCGCGCGGACCGTGCTCGCTCCCCTCGCTTACCCGGCGCCGGAACGGCTGCTGCGGGTGCATGCCGTGCTCGAGGAACTGCGCAGCGCCACCAACCCCCGGCTTGCGGCGGCCTGGAATCGCTTCCCCGTTTCCTTCCAGAACGCGGCGGATTGGCGAGCGCGAGCGAGGAGCCTCGACGGACTGGGCCTCTACCAGGGCACCACCGTGGTGCTGGACACCGACGCCGAGCCGGAAGAGCTGCCTGCCGCGCGCGTGGAGCCGGAGCTGCTCGCTCTGCTCAAAGTGCCGCCGGCCCTGGGGCGAAGCTTCAGCGCCGAGGAGGCCCGGCGGGGAGAGCGCCTGGTGCTGTTGGGAGCCGAGCTCTGGCAGGGGCGCTTCGGCGGGGACCCCGGCGTGCTCGGCCGCTCGCTGACTCTGGACGGCCGGCCCTACTCGGTGGTGGGCGTGATGCCCGCCGGCTTCAGCCTGCCGGGCAGAAACGACGCCCTCTACCTTCCCTTGGCGCCGGACGCCGAGGATCTCGCCGCCCGCGACGACTACCGCTACCTGGCCCTGGCCTCGCTCGCTCCCGGAGTCCGCTTCGAGGCGGCGGCCGCCGAGCTGGGGCGGATCAGCGACGACCTTGCCCGCGAGCATCCCGAAACCAACCGCACGAGCTCGGTGCGCCTGGTGCCGCTCGCCGATGCGGTGCAGGGCGAGAGCCGCCGGCTGGTGGCAATCCTCACGGCCGCGGCCTGGGTGGTGCTGGCCGTGGCAGTGGCGAACCTCGCCCACCTGAAGCTCGCCGAGGGCCTCGAGCGGCGCAGGGAGGTGGCGCTCTGCCTGGCTCTCGGCGCGAGCCGAGGCCGGCGTCCGGCGTTGC
Organism: uncultured Acidobacteriota bacterium; assembly: GCA_937867335.1. Lineage (GTDB taxonomy): Bacteria > Acidobacteriota > Thermoanaerobaculia > Multivoradales > SZUA-115 > JAXLQX01. The sequence goes on along the minus strand of CALMKX010000223.1, from coordinate 426 downwards.
GTTTCTCACCGGGGTCGGAGGCTCGCGAGCCGAGGGCGCCGTCTTCGTCCAGCAGGGCGCCGGCGGCGATCCCGGATCGGTCGGCGTCAAGAGCGTCGTCGCCGGCACACCCCCGGGCGGGACGGTGACGGTCGGGATCTGCACCGGCTGCTGCGACCCGTGCTACACGGACGACTGGTCGAGGATTCGCTCCGACGCCGCCGGGAGCGCAGTGGGAGCGCGCACTCTGAGCCAGCCGCCGGGAAGCGTCGAGACGCTCGGTCGTCGCGCGGTCGACGTCGAGGTCAGGTCGGGCACTGACGTCGTGGCGCGCGGGAAGCTGCGCGTCTACTCCTTCGTCGGGACGCCCGAGGCGTTCGGGGGCTGAGCCTTGTCGCAGCGCGCGACTCGGCCTGCCGCGTAGGATTCGCCGTCGTGGCACCCCCG
>CALMKX010000222.1 GCA_937867335.1 uncultured Acidobacteriota bacterium | reverse complement strand
GCCCCCTCTTCGATCTGCCGGATCGATTGAAGGAGGAGCGGGTCGACGCCGTCCACCCGTCCGTGGCGATCCACCGTGATGCCCTCGGCGCCCTCGCAGAGCCAGATGCGCACGGCGGCGAGGCCGAGCTCCTTCGCCTCGATCAGCGGCCGGTACGCCCCGAGCACCTTGAAATCGCAAGGCCAGTCCGGGTGGTGGGGCGACGTGGCGAGGTCGTGCCCGTACGACCCGAAGAAGTACGGCAGGTTGACCCCGAGGAGGGAGCGCATCGGGCGTCACGTATCATGGACGTGGGCGTGCCGCTCCCTTCCCCTCGTGGCAGTCTCGCGCACCCCGGCGGCCGCCGTCAAATGCTCAGCCCGTGTGGTCGGGATCGCGAGCGGCGCCCGGCGCCCGGTCGACCTCGAGGCCGCGGCCGGATTCAGCTTCGTGGGCAGCGGCTCGAACTTCGACTTCGACGGCGACGGTGGCTATACCCTGGACTACAACACTCGCTTCAGCTACGGCGTGCAGCAGAGCGGCGCCGAGGTGCACGAGGAAGGGCGTTACTGGCTCGAGGGCGGGACCTTGACCCTCGCGCCCGGCTGGTACCGCGGCTGGATCGCCAATTTCTCGCTGGACAACCGCGAGCCACTCGCCGATTCGAGCCCGCCGCGCCGGAGCTACCGGGCTCTCGCCCAGGGTGGGCGGCTGGTGCTGGTGGGCGTTTGCGCCCCCTTCCAGGTGGACCTTTCGTGCAAGAACGGCCGGGAAGTGGCGCTGGCCCTCGAGCGGAACTAGCTGCCCGAGGCGGAAGCCGCTCCTCGCTCTCGTCGCATCGGGGCGAGGCCGAGCTTGGCGAGCAGGGCGGCGTCCGAATCCGGGCTGGGGTTCGGCGTGGTGAGCAGCTCGTCGCCCAGGAAGATCGAGTTCGCTCCGGCGAGGAAGCAGAGCGCCTGGGCCTCCTCGGAGAGCTCGGTCCGCCCGGCCGAGAGGCGCACCACCGAGCGCGGCATCAGGATCCGGGCCGCGGCCACCATCCGCACCAGCTCGGCCCAGTCCACCGGCTCGGCCGCCTCCAGGGGGGTGCCGGCCACGCGTACCAGGGTATTGATCGGCACGCTCTCCGGCTGGGGATCGAGGCTCGCCAGTTCGGCCAGCAGCTCCGCCCGCGCCCGCAGCGGCTCGCCCAGGCCCACGATGCCGCCGGTGCACACCTTGAGCCCCGCTCGGCGCACCGCTTCGAGCGTGGCCAGGCGGTCGTCCAGCGAGCGGGTGGTGATCACCTCGCCGTAGAAGCTGCGGCCGGTGTCGAGGTTGTGGTTGTAGTAGTCCAGCCCGGCCTCTCTCAGCCGCTCGGCCTGGCGAGGTCCGAGCATGCCCAGGGTGACGCAGGTCTCGAGCCCCAGGGCCTTGACCTCGCGCACCATCTCGAGCACGCGCTCGAACTCGGCGCCGTCGCGAACCTCCCTCCAGGCCGCGCCCATGCAGAAGCGGTCCGCGCCCTGGTCCCGGGCCTTCTCGGCCTCCGCCACCACCTGCTCGAGAGGCAGGAGCGGCTCGCGCTCGACCGGCGTCCTGTGGTGGGCGCTCTGGGAGCAGTAGGCGCAATCCTCCGGGCAGCCTCCGGTCTTGATCGACAGCAGCTGCGAGCATTGCACCTGGCCCATCTGGTGGTGCTCGCGGTGCACCAACGCCGCCTCGAGCACCAATTCGAGGAGCGGTCGGCCGAGCAGAGCCTCAACCTCGGCGGGATCGAGAGCCGGAGCGACGGGAGACGACGGGGCGAAAGAAGCCTTCATGATGGCGGGATTGTACCGGCAAGCCGGTGCCGGCCCGAAAGCTCGAGGCGGTAATAATCCTTGTAACGAAGACCCCCTACTCTGAGCAAGGCCCGGGAAGAAGCGCTTGGCCACCACAGGCGCGACGCTCCCTGGGCTCCGGCCCTCCTCACGCTACGGAGGGATGAAAGCTTGGGAAAGGGCCGGGTAGTCGGGTCGTGGAAAGGGTTCTTGCCTCCTCCTTGGGCAAAGGGCACCGTCGGCAACGGCGGTGCCCTCTCTTTGCACCCCGCTTTCGCCGCCGGAGTGGACTGGCAGTTCCTTCTGAGTTACTGTCACACATCGAATACCGTTTGCAGGAGCCTTTTCCGATGTTCGGATTCGGAGATCGCGCCAGAGTCTTGCCCTGGCTGTCGTATGACCAGCGCGTCCGAGGGGCCTCTCACGGCACCCCGGCCGCTCCAGAAGCGGGCAATGAGATCGACGCGGACGACTTCCTCGCTTCTCGGCGTTGGGCCGCGGCCCTGCTGCAGGGAAGCCGCCGGGCGGAGCGCCCCCGCCCCTCGGGCGAGCGCGCCGCGTTCGCACGGATGATCTCGGCCTTCGCGGCACGAGACCTCGAGATGGCGGCCCACGCGGAGCGCCTGGCTTCGCTGGTCCGCTTCTTCGCGCCGCTCGCCGGCCTGCCGAGCAAAGAGATCGAAGTACTTGCCGAGGCCTCTCGCCTGCACGACCTCGGCAAGCTCGCCCTCGAGCCCCGCCTGCTCGGGAAGTCGACACCCCTCAGCCCGGCCGAGCGCCGCCGGCTGCGCCTCCACCCCGTCCTGGGCGCCCGCCTGCTCGCGGGCTATCGCTCGCCGGTCCTGCGGCTGGCGAGGCTCCTCGCCCTCTCGCACCATGAGCATTGGGACGGCTCCGGCTACCCTCAGGGGTTGGTGGGAGAAGAGATCCCGCTGGGCTCCCGCCTGGTGAGCCTGCTCGACCGCTACGACGCCCTGCGCAGCCGCCGCCCCTACAAGGACGCCTTCTCGCACGCCGAGAGCTGCCGGGTGCTGTTCGAAGGCGACCATCGCTCCCGGCCCGAGCATTTCGATCCCACCTTCCTCGGCCTTTTCGCCCATCACCACGAGACCCTCGCCGAGGCCTGGGAAGGCTTCGCCGGCCGCTGAACGGAGCCGCCGCTTCCCGGCCGCCCCTTCGGCGTGCGCGGGGATCGGTGTAAGGTCCGCGGCGGAAGGAGCGCGCCGATGACCGGAAACGATTTCTCCCTCGCCGACACCGTGGCCGAGCTCGAGGCCCGAGCGAAGCAGAAGCTGCCGCCGATGGCCTGGGAGTACTACGCCAGCGGCGCCGGGGACGAACTCACCCTGGGCTGGAACTGCCAGGCCTTCGACCGCCTGCGCCTCCGGCCCCGAATGCTGGTGGACGTTTCGCACCTCGACCTCGGCACTCGTCTCTTCGGCGCCGAGATGCCGTTCCCGATGCTCATCGCGCCCACCGCCTACCATCGCCTGGCGGACCCCGATGGCGAGGTGGCCACCGCCCGAGGGGCCGGCCAGGTGGGTGCGACGATGGTGGTGAGCTCCCTTTCCACCACCGCCATCGAGGAAATCGCCGCCGCCGCGACCTCGCCGCTGTGGTTCCAGCTCTACGTGCAGAGCGACCGCGGTTTCACCCGCGAGCTGGTGGAGCGCGTCACCTCGGCGGGCTGCCGGGCGCTCTGCGTCACCGTCGACACGCCGGTTCTCGGCCTGCGCCATCGGGAAGCCCGCGCCCGCTTCGCCCTGCCTCCGGGCCTCGACCGCCCGAACCTGCGCCCCCTCGGCCAGGAGGCCGCCACCACCGACCACTCTCCCCGCGAGGGGCAGATCTACCACTCGCTGTTCGACCCCACGCTCAGCTGGAAGGAGATCGAGTGGCTGCTGTCCCTCGCGCGCGTGCCGGTGCTGCTCAAAGGCATCCTGAGCGGAGAGGATGCCGCCCGGGCTGCCGAGATCGGTGTGGCCGGAGTGATCGTCTCCAATCACGGCGCGCGCAACCTCGACACTGTGCCGGCCACCATCGAAGTGCTGCCGGAGGTGGTAGAAGCGGTGGCGGGCCGACTGCCGGTGCTGATGGACGGCGGCATCCGCCGCGGCACGGACGTGCTCAAGGCCCTGGCCCTCGGCGCCCAGGCCGTACTGCTCGGCCGAGCCGTGCTCTGGGGCCTGGCCACCGGCGGGGCCGACGGAGTGGCCGGAGTGCTCCGCCTGCTGGCCCGCGAGCTCCAGATGGCCATGGCCCTAGCCGGCCGCCGGAACCTCGCCGAGATCGACCGCACACTTCTCGGCTAGGGCAAGCTGAGCCACCGAGGCTGCTTCCTCAGCTCTGGACTTGCTTGCCCTATTCATCGAGTTCTTGCCGAAAACTCGCTTCAGACGCCACTTATTCGAGACTCAGCGCTCTTGCGGGCATACTCTCGCCTGCCGCCTGTGGAGTCCGGGCCACGGAGGCCGCTTCGTAGTCCAGGCGGCGAGGAGGAGGCATGCGTCTTGTTCGTTCCTTGATCAGCGCAGCACTGTTGCTGGCGCTACTTGCCATCCCAGCTCTGCCTGCCCTGGCGGCACCGGTGGACGAGAGCAGCTGGTTCGAAGGAGTCAGCGGACTGTGGAGCCAGATTCTGCAGTGGTGGAACAGCAGCTTCGGCGACCTCGAACCCGTGTGGGCACTCTCAGGGAGCGGACCGGACCCGGACGGCGCGCCCCGCTGATCGCGAGCCGAGCCGGAGCCGAGCGCAGCGTCTCCAGGTCGATTGCCGGCATCGTCTGGTTCGCCTGAGAGCGCGCGCTCACTGGGCGCAGCGGTAGTTCAAGGAGGACTGGAATCCTCACTCAGCCGAGGAGGTATTTTTTTCCTTGTGGAGGCCACGAAAGGCTCTTCCGTGGATCGCACGGGTGTTGTAGCATCCTTTCACGATGGCCTACAAGCCGTTCGATTATTCGGAAGCCTTTGCTTCGGCTCTGGCGAAAGTCATGGCTCAGGCTCCTGAACTCGACGGTGCAATCGATGCGAACTCGATCGCCGAGGAGCTCGTGCGCCGGCCCAAGAGGCAGCGGGCTCTGTTGTTGGGCAACAGCCAACGAGCGGCTCGGCTGGAGGTGGTCGAGCATCTGCTCGAACGCAGCCGAGCCCAGCGGCACAGCTCTCCCGCCGAAGCGCGCAACTGGGCCGAGGTGGCCGTGGAGGTCGCCTTCGCCATCCACCTCGATCGAGCTCGGCTGCCGCTGCTTCACGATCTCAAGGCCGACGCTCTCAGCCAACTGGCCAATGCCTATCGCCTCCTCGAGCGCTATCGCCTCGCCGATCGGACTTTCGCGCGAGCGGAAGCCTGGCTCGGCCGGGGCAGCGGCGACGCTCTGCTGGCAGCCCGCCTGGCTCGGATGAAGGGCTCCTTGCGACGCGACCAGCGGCGGTTCAAAGAGGCCATCCAGCTCCAGGAGAGCGCAGCGGCCCTATTCGAAGCGCTGCAGGATCCGATCGAGAGCGCCCAGGTCCAGCTGTCCCTCACCAAGGTCCACTTCGAGTACGGGGACCTCGAGCGCGCCGAGAGGGCCGTGACTCGCGCCGTGGAGCTACTGCCGCTCGAAGCGGAACCACGGCTCTTTCTCTTCGCGCTGCACTGGCTCGCCGAGATCTCCGAAGCGAGTGGCCAGATCGAGCTCGCACGCGTGTTGGTGAGAAGCGCAGCTCCGTTCTACCTCGCCCTGGCGGACGGCCTTCTGGTGCTGCGCTTCCGATGGCTGCAAGGCCGGCTCCTCGCCAGTTTCGCCGAATGGCGCGCGGCCGTAGCCGAACTCGAGGAAGTACGCAGGGGCTTCCTCGCCGAGGGCCTGCTCTACGACGCATCGCTGGTGTCTCTCGAGCTCGCCCTGGCCCACGCCGAGCTGCGAGAGCCGCTCGAGGTGCTCAGGCTTTCTCGGGAGATGCTGCACATCTTCTCGGCCAAGCAGATTCCTCGAGAAGCCGGCGCCGCCTTCTTGCTGTTCGCGCAGGCGGCGCAGGAGCTGCGCGCGGATGCAGAGCTGATGCGCGGTCTGGTGCGCCAGATGCGAGAACTGGCTCGCCGCGGGCTCGGCACCCACTAGTCCTCCTTGACCCTGGGCCTGTTCAGCAGCGCCGGCAGGGGTACCTCGGCCCGCCTCGCCGGCTGCGGCCCGGTTTCGGCTCTCTCGTCCGCAACTCTTGCAAGCGCTGCCTTGCTGAGGGCGACCTCCAGGGCGGCCACCATTTTCGCGGAGCGCAGTCCGTCGACCGGCCTGCTGGCGTTGACCGTGAAGAGCTCCGTGAAGAACCGCGCCGGCGAGATCTCGAGGATCTCGAGAGTCCCGAGCAGATGGAAGCTGGTGAGGTCCGTATTCCCGCGGAGAGCCAGCCCCAGGCTGTCGCGGCGAAGGCCGAGGGCAACGGAGACCTCCCGCTGGCTCCGCCTCTCTCGACGGAGAACCTGCCTGAGATGCTGGGCCAGTTTGGAGACGTGGTCGGCGGGAGTGCGGTCGTAGTAGCCAGAGACTTCTCGCGCTCTGCGGGCCGCTTCCGAAAGCACCGACAGGGCGGGCGAGGCCGATCGGCTCGGGTAGCGCAGGTAATACGCCGCATCACCACCCAGGGGAAAACTCATGTCGAAGAACTCGCGAGGATCACCGCCAAAAGCCCGCAGCGCCTCGAACAAGACTTCGAGCTTCAGTGGCCGGGACCCGGCGAGCACTCGGGAAAGATAGCTCGCATCTCGACCGATCCGCAGGGAAAGCGCCGCCGGGGTGGTGCCATAGGCGCTGATCCACTGGCGTAGGCTGGAGCGCAGACGTTCCAGCGCGGCCTCGGCTACCATGACGGGCAATCTACCCCAAGGTGCTACCCCCGCGGTCCTGCTCCCGTCCTAGTGGCCGCCCGGGTTCATCCTGAAGCCCGAAGACGGTCGCCAGTACACGTTCGAAAGGAGGCCCGGCGTTGGCCCGCACAATCCTCTTGATCGGCTCCCTTCTCTTCATCGCCATCGGACTGGCCTTCGTGGTGAAGCCGGTGGGGATGGCTTCCGGGGTGGAGGTGGAGCTGCCGACGGCCAATGTGCGCGCCAACACCATGGCGCTCGAGCAGAAGACGCGGCAGATCCTGTTCGGCGATGGCGTTTCAACGCGGCTGTCGCCGCAGGCGACGGCGCGACGCCGTGCGCCCAGCCCTCGCCCGCCAGCGTGACGAGGGTGTCGCGGGCCTGCTCGAAGAGATCGGGCAGGCCGGCGCGCTCGACCCGCGCGGCAGCGAGGCGGGGTGCGGCGACGCCGTCGGTGCCGATGAACTCCATGAGCATCTCGGTGCCGTCGTGCTGGACCGGATAGGGAACGGGCAGGCCGAGGTCAGTGAGGGCGATGAGCGCCTCGAACTCGGCATACGCCCACTGGCCGGCGATGATCTCGCGACCGAACTCGGTGCGTTTGGCCATGGCGCGCATCTCACGCGAGCGGCGCACGCGCCGGCCCTCGAGATAGCCGGCGTCGCGGTGGAAGAGCCGCCGCTCGGCGGGCCGGAAGCGCTTGGCCGCCATGAGACAGTCGCGGGCGGGGGAGTCGGTGCCATCCGGCAGCCAGCGGCGGATGACGTGGACGTCGGCCTCCTTGCCGGTCTTGAGGACCCCGAGGTCCTGCTCGACGGCGCCGAGTTCGGTGATGACCCAGTCGGGTCGGGGTTTGGGGCCGTGGGTCGCGCCGTCCCAGGAGGACCAGCGTTCGCCCTCCGGCGGGGCGTCAGGGAAGGTGTCGATCGCGAAGGACGAGTCGTCCGATCGGGGATGCATGGGTGAGGGTCTCCGTGATGGCGAAGGATTCGGGGCGGGGCAGGACAAGGCCCGAGACGGTCATGTCGGCCTCCTTCGCTCGATGACGGGTGTGCGACCCCAGCTTGAGGCGGGGGCGGGGACGGCGCAAGTGATTTTCGTCAGCCGAGAGCGTCGTCCACGAAGCACCAGCGCCAGGCCTCGCCCGGCTCCAGAGAGCGCATGACGGGGTGACCGCTCGCGTGGAAGTGGGCGGTCGCGTGCTGGCCCGGTGAGGAGTCGCAGCAGCCGACGTGGCCGCAGGTGAGGCAGAGGCGGAGATGGACCCAGGTGTCTCCC
>CALMKX010000221.1 GCA_937867335.1 uncultured Acidobacteriota bacterium | reverse complement strand
GCTGCCGGCTGCGGCGGGGCTACCCCGCACCAGCGGCTGGCCCGCGGACCTCCGCGGCGCCGTTCCCCCGGGCGGCTCGCCCTGGGTGTCGATCGGTCCCTCGCCGATCTTCGACCGCTTCCTGGGCTACGGCTTCTCGGGCCGGATCACCTCGCTCGCGGTCGACCCCACCTCGCCTTCGGTGATCTATGCCGGGGCGGCAAACGGCGGCGTGTGGAAGACCACGGACGGCGGCCTGCATTGGTCGCCGATGAGCGGCGAGAGCACCCTGCCCGGCCTCTCGATCGGCTCCATCGCGATCGACCCGCTCAGCCCCAACCTGATCTACGCCGGCGGTGGCGAGCCCAACGGCACCGGCTACGTCGGCCGCGGCGTCTACAAGTCGAGCAACGGCGGCGCCAGCTGGGCCCTGCTCGGCGGTGGCGGCAACCCCTTCGCCAGCCCGATGGTGACGTACCGCGTGCTGGTGGGAACGAACCATCAGGTCTGGGTGGCCTGGTCCGGCGGCCTCCACCGCTCGAGCGACGGCGGCACCACCTGGGTGCGGGTGAAGGGCGGCCTGCCCAAGACCGGTGCGGTCCTCGACCTGGCGATGTCCGCCGACGGCACGGAACTGCTGGCCGTGGTCCAGAGCCGGGGCCTGTTCCGCTCGGCGGACAGCGGCACCACCTGGACCCAGATCACCGCCGGTGTACCCACCGACGTGGGCGGCCCCCGAGCCCGTCTGGCGATCGCGCCGTCGAATCGCCTGATCGCTTACCTGATCGAGGGCGAGATCGACGGTGGCAACACCTACTTCTCCACCAACGGCGGAGCCAGCTGGAGCCCGATGAACCCCAGCGTGCCGGTCTCGACCACCTACGGCGGCTACACCCTCGAGGTCGCCGTGGACCCGCGCAATCCCAACGTGGTCTATGCCGCCGGCCTCGACCTCGCCGTGAACTCCGGGGGCACCACCGGCGGCACCTGGGCCAACGTGCGGCCCTTCACCCACGCCGACCACCATGCCTTCGCCTTCCCGCCCTGCGCCGCGGCGCCCTGCCCCTACTACCTGGGCAACGACGGCGGCGTGTTCTTCCTCCAGCCCCAGGGCAGCCCGGCGAGCGTGGCCTTCGGAGATCGCAACCGCAACCTGGTGATCACCGAATTCATCGGTGGCGGCATCGGGGTCGACTTCCTCGGCGACCCGCGGGCGGTGGGTGGCGCCCAGGACACCGGCTCGATGGTCTGGGTACCCACCGACCCTGGAGCCGGCAGCCCCGTCGAATGGACCGCGAGCCTCGGCGGCGACGGCGGCCTGGCCTTCCTCAGCCACAACCCGGCGGCGGCCCACATCGCCTACCTCGAGCAGCAAAACAGCTTCGGCCTCTACCGCAGTCAGCTCTACGGCTACAACCCGGTGCAGTACACGCCTGGGCTCTCGCCATCGTTGGCGCGCTGGTTCTACCCGGTCTACGACCTCGATCCGAGCGACGAGCAGCACCTGGTGTACTCGGCCGGCAACGCCGTATGGGAGATCCTCGCGCCCGGCAACACCTTCTTCCAGGGCAGCCAGAGCTTCTCCGAGCTGCCCACCGCGCTCGCCGTGGCAGCCTCGAACAGCGGGGTGATCTACGCGGGATTCGCCAGCGGCCACGTGTACCGCACCGACACCGGCCACCACGACGGCCAGGCTTCCACCTACCTCGATCGCTCCAGCGGACTGCCGGTCTCCGGCACCGGCCAGCCGGTGCTCACGGTCAACGCCCTCGCCGTCGACCCTCTCGACCCCAACATCGCCTACGCGGCAGGCTCCTGCGCCAGCACGGCGGCCCAGGTGGTCTTCGCCACCACCAACGGCGGCCAGAGCTGGAGCAACATCTCCGGCAATCTGCCCGCGGCCTTGCCCGCCTTCAGCCTGGCCACCTACCGCACGTCCACAGGCTCGGTGGTGGTGGTCGGCACCGAGGCCGGGGTGTACTTCACCTCGAACAACGGCCAGAGCTGGGCCCAGCTGACGAACGGCCTGCCCAACACGAGGATCAACCGCCTGTCGATCGACCGCGCTACCACCACCGTGGTGGCGCTCACCGCCGGGCGCGGCGCCTTTTCCACCAACATCGGCGGTGGGCCGGCCTGTACCTACTCGCTCAGTGCCAGCGGCCAGAGCTTCCTGGCGAGCGGCGGCAGCGGCAGCGTGGGAGTTACCGCACCGGCGGGCTGCACCTGGACGGCCGCCAGCAACGCCACCTGGCTCACCCTCACCGCCGGCGCCTCGGGCAACGGCAACGGCACCACCCAGTACTCGGTGGCGGCCAACCCGAACACCAGCCACCGAACCGGCACGCTCACCGTGGCCGGGCTCACCTACACGGTGATGCAGGCTGGCGCTACCGGCGGCTGTACCTACTCGATCTCCCCGTCGGCGGCCTCCTTCGGCAGTGGCGGAGGGGTCGGGAGCGTGAGCGTGACCGCCGGCGCCGGCTGCGCCTGGACCGCCACCAGCAACGCGAGCTGGGCGACCCTCACGGGCGGCGGCTCGGGCAGTGGCAACGGCTCCACCACCTATTCGGTGGCCGCCAACCCCGACCCCAGCCCGCGCAGCGGCAGCTTGACCGTGGCCGGCCAGACCTTCACGCTCTCGCAGGACCCTGCGCCCAGCGGGAGTTGCTCGGTGGTCGCGATCGACTTCGGCAGCCGCATCGACGTGCCCGCTTCTGGCGATACCCGCTTCGGCACCTTAAGCGTGACGCCGTCCGGCTGCGCCTGGACCGTGACCGTGAATGACGGCTGGATCGACGTCTCACCCCTCACCGGTTCGGGTGCTGGCTTCCTCACCGTCACCGTGAGCGCCAATCAAAGCTCCTCGCCCCGCTTCGGCTCCTTCACCGTCGCCGGAACCACCGTCCAGGTGGCCCAGGACGGCAACGTCTGAGTGGCAACCTCCCCAACGCCGCCAGCCTCCAACAGCCGGCGGCGCCTGGGGGAGCCGCCGAACGAAAACCCTGCGCCTGGCCTAGAATGCCCTCCAGCCACTCGCTCGCCAAGGAGGCCTGATGCGCGTCTTCACCCTGGGGTTCACGCAGAAGCCTGCGCGACGTTTTTTCGAGCTGCTCCAGCGCTCGGGGGCTCGCCGGGTGGTGGATGTGCGGCTGAACAATGTCTCCCAGCTCGCTGGCTTCGCCAAGAAGGAAGACCTCGCCTACTTCCTGAAGGAGCTCTGCGGCATCGACTATGTCCACCTGCCCCAGCTCGCCCCCACCCAGGCGATGCTCGAGGGCTACCGCAAGAAGGGTGGCGACTGGCAGGCCTACGAGGCGCGCTTCCTGGCCCTGATGAAAGAGCGGGAGATCGAGAAGACCGTGGCCCCCGAGCTCGTCGCCGACGGCTGCCTGCTCTGCAGCGAGGACAAACCCCACCAATGCCACCGCCGCCTGGTGGCTGAATACCTGAAGGAGCATTGGGGGGATCTGGAGATCTCGCACCTGGGCTAGCAGCCGCCAAGGGCCCGAACCTGTCCAGGGTTTTCGGGTCTCTTCGACTCCAAGGGCTCGGGTTCCTCGTCGTCGCCGAGCGAGCGGCGGAGGTGCCAGGCCAGACGGCCCAGGACCAGTCGCCCCGTGGAAGTCGGGGCGGCTCGCCCACGGGGTTTCGATGCGCGGGCTGCTGCCCTCCACTGGTTGTCTGGGTGATCGGTTGGCCTGCTTGCGGCCTTGCCGGCTCAGCGCCAGGACAGTGCCCTGGGCAACGGCATCGGCCTGGAGCCTCCGCGCTCAACGGAGCCCGCGAGTCCATTCGCCTCAGCGGGGGTAGGCATGCACTTCAGAATCTTGGACCGCTTCCAACAATGGTGGAAGACTCGCCGGGGCCAGGCCCGGAATCTCGAGGTCAGGGCAGAAGACCTCGCCGAAGGCGCAGAGCACGACCTGCTCTTCCTCCAGCAGCATCGTTTCGTGAGCGCCCGAGCCACTGGCCAGTCGATCCTGCAGATCCAGGCCGAGATCCAGAATCTGCTGGCGAGAAGGCTCCAGGTGGTGATCCAGCCAGGGACGTACTTCGTGGCCCAGGGGAACTCTCAGAACATGGTGACCCGGGTCCGGCAGACCGTGACCCTGCATCCCTCTTCCACGGCGCGCATCACACTGGACGCAGCCTGCATCAACGCCAGCTTGCCCATTCCAGGCGACCAGGATCGCTTCGACGGAGTTCGCCGCGTTTCTGCCGACCTCGCTCGCTTCCTGGAGGCTTCCCAGAATGCCCATCCGATGACCGTCCAGGCTGGAGTGTGGGCCCTGACGGACCGCTACTCGGCTGCGCAGATCCGCAGCCACCTTATCTGGGTGGACTCAGGAGGCAATCGTCACCAGGCCGTGAGCGAGCAGAATGTCGCGGAAGCCAGGAGGATTCTCCAGGAACTGAACATCAAGAGCCGGCTATGAGGCCGGTCTGCGCTGCCGGGGCTGGCAGCCGCCGTGGGCCTGAACCTATCCAGGGTTCTCGGTTCTCGTCGATTCCAACAGCAGGCGAGAGCAGTTCCGGTCCTTTCGGGGCAACCTTTCGCGCGACTACGACGGGATGGATCTCTCCATCGCACCTGTCGGTACCGAGACTCTTCAACGAGCCGACTGACCCTATCGCTTTGTCGTAGCTACCATGAGAACTCGCGATGCAGACCCCCACACCCGCCGAGGACGAGGAGATCCTCGCCGGAGTTCGGCAGGATCCGGAGGCTCAGCCGCTCACGGAGGAGCAACTGGCCGGGATGGTGCCGATGCGGTCCTTGCGCGGGAGGCCGAAGGTGCCGCGCAAGAAGCTTCTGGTTTCGATTCGCTACAGCCCGGAAGTGGTGGACTACTTCCGGGCCACTGGCGAGGGCTGGCAAGCCCGAATGGACGGCGTGTTGAAAGACTACGTAGCACGCCAGCCCCGCCGGCAATCGAGCTGAGCGCCCCTACGGCAGTTCCTCGCTGCCGCCTTCGGCGATCTTGCCTCGCAGGCAGGCTTCGATGAAGGTGTCGATGTCGCCGTCGAGGACGCGGTCGGCGTCGCCCATGCTCTCGCCGGTGCGGTGGTCTTTCACCAGGCGGTAGGGGTGGAGGACGTAGCTCCGGATCTGGCTGCCCCAGGCGATGTCCTTCTTCAGGCCTTCGCGCTCGGCGGCTTCGGCTTCGCGCTTCTTCATCTCGAGGTCGTAGAGCTTGGCGCGCAGGATCTTCATCGCCGTCGAGCGGTTCTTGATCTGGCTGCGCTCGGCCTGGCAGGCCACCGCGATGTTGGTGGGCAAGTGGGTGATGCGCACGGCGGATTCCGTCTTGTTGACGTGTTGGCCGCCGGCTCCCGAGGAGCGGAAGGTGTCGATGCGCAGGTCCTTGTCCTCGATGGTGATCTGCACGTCGTCGTCCACCTCGGGGTAGACGTAGACCGAGGCGAAGGAGGTGTGGCGCCGGCTCTGGGCGTCGAAGGGGCTGATGCGCACCAGCCGGTGCACACCGCTTTCGGCCTTCAAGAAGCCGTAGGCATTGGCGCCCCGAACCGCGAAAGTGACGCTCTTGATGCCGGCCTCGTCGCCCTCCTGGCGGTCCAGCAGTTCGAGCTGATAGCCGCGGCGCTCGGCCCAGCGCACGTACATGCGCAACAGCATCTCCGCCCAGTCCTGGGACTCGGTGCCACCGGCGCCCGGGTGGATCGCCACAATGGCGTTCTTGGCGTCGTCCGGGCCGGAGAGCTTGAGCTCGAGCTCCAGGGTGTCGAGCTCGGTCTCCAGGCGGCTGAGGTAGGCCGGCAGTTCCGGGTCCGCCTCGCCCTCGGCCAGAAGCTCCTTCCAGGCGGCGAGGTCGTCCCCTTCTCGCACCAGGCGCGAGAGCGTCTCTTGTTTCTTTTCGAGCTGGCGGCGCCGGCGCAGCACCTCGGCGCTCTTGGCGGGATCGTCCCAGAAGCCCGGCGCGCTCATCTCCTGATCGAGCGTCGCAAGCTCCGCTTGGCTGTTGCCGACCTCAAAGATACCCCCGCAGATCGACCAGCTGCTGCGCGAGGAGGTTGATTTTCTGTTCGAGCTCCGGTTGGTTCATGGTTCGGTTCTCACAAGCCACAGGCGGGCCAGGCAGAAGGCGGTGATCAGAAAGGCCGTCAGGGGAGTCAGCCAGGGGCGCCGGCTGTAGGGCGTGAGCTCCTGGGAGCCGGCAACGACACCGCGAATAATACCCTGAGCTCCCACTCCGAGCTGCTCGCCCACCCGGCCGTCCGGGCCGATCACCGCCGAAACGCCGGTGATCGCCGCGCGCAGGAGCATGCGATGGCTTTCGGCGGCGCGAAAGCGCGCTGCCCTCAGGTGCTGCCAGGGGGCGGTGGTATCGCCGTACCAGGCGTCGTTGGTGACCACGGCGAGGAGGCTCGCGCCACCTCGAACCCGCTCGGCCACCTCCTCGGGAAAGATGCCCTCGTAGCAGATGGCGAGGCCGATCTTCTCGCCTCCCCAAGGCAGCAGCACGGGGCGCTGGGCGGCGTGGAAATCACCGGCGTTGCGGGCGATGCGGCCCACGAAGGGCAGCAAGCTCGCAAGCGGCACGTACTCGCCGTAGGGCACCAGGTGGAGCTTGTCCGCCCTTGCGGGGGCCTCGCCCGGGGCGAGCAGGAAGCCGGAGTTGAACCACTGCTCGGCCTCGTTCTGGGTGGCCGAGTTGAAAAGCAGCGGGCAGCCGGCCGCCACCAGGGAGTCGACGTCGGCGCGCAGCTCCGGGTCTCGCGGATAGGAGTAGGGCCAGCCGGCGCTCTCCGGCCAGATCACCAGCGCTCCCTGGCGGTCGCAGGCCTCGCGGCTCAGGTCCAAGAGCCGCGAGTAGTTGCGGGCCGCAACGGCGGTGTCCCAGGTGACCAGGTTCGGGATGTTCGGCTGGACGATCCGCACCGGGGCGGGCAGCGAGTCCGGTAGCTCGGGTGGATGGGCGAAGCGGCCGCCGAGCGCGAGCAGCAGGAGCGGCACCATCCAGCCCAGGGCGAGCGGCAGGAGCGAGCGACGTCGCGCGGCGAGAGCCACCCCGGCATTGGCAGCCACCACCAAGGCCGAGAGGCCGTAGGCGCCGATCCAGGCCGAGAGCTCGAGCGCGCCGGGCACCTCCACCCAGGCGTAGCCGGCGAGGTTCCAGGGAAAGCCGGAAAAAAGGTGGCCACGCAGCCATTCGCAGATCAGCCAGAGAGCCGGCAGGCCCACGAGGCCGGAGAGCAGATCCCCCTCGGCGGCGCGCCGCCAGAGCCGGGCACCCGGCCAAGCGAAGAGGGCCTGGTACCCGCCCAGGATGGCGGCGAGAATCAGCAGAGCGAGGCCGCCCAGCCAGCCCTCGAGCTGACCATAGGTGACCAGGGTGTCCAGAATCCAGTAGACGCCGGCGGTCCAGAAGCCGATCCCCCAGAGGAAGCTCGAGAGCACCGGCCGCCGGGTACCGAGGAGCAAGAGGCCCGGCGCGAGCGCCACCCAGGGCGAGAGCAAATGGCCCTCGCGGCTGAACTCGAAGGCCCAGGCCACGCCGGTGGCGAGGGCCAGCAGCAGAAGCAGTACGGCCTTTCTCACCGTCGGCCGCGCGGGCCCTCAGGGCGCAAGGGCGCGATCAAGGCGTATCGGTCCGCACCCAGGCTTCCAGCTTGTAGCGAGTTTTCATCTCCTCGCCGATCTTCTGCGCCCGGGCCTTGTCGGCGAAGGGGCCCACCCGCACCCGGTAGAGCGTGGCTCCGCCCTGTTCGAGGTTGGCCATCGAGGCGGGGTAGCCACCGCCTCGGAGCTGGGCGAGGACTTGCTGGGCCTTGGCGAGGTCCTTGGTCACCAGCACCTGCACCACGTAAGCCGTGGGCCCGGCGGGCTGGGGCTTGGCCGGGCCAGCAGGCAGAGGCTTCGCCGGCGCGGCCGGCACTGGCTCGCTCGGCACCACGCGCGGC
>CALMKX010000220.1 GCA_937867335.1 uncultured Acidobacteriota bacterium | reverse complement strand
GCCACCCGCGCCCCGGGCGGGCCCTGCCCGAGGCGGACGAGCAGCGCTTCGAGCTCCTCGGGACTGCCCGCCGCCCGCACCTCCACGCTGCCGTCCTCGAGGTTCCGCACCTCGCCGGAGAGCCCCAGCCGCCGCCCCTCTCGCCGCACGAAGGCCCGGAAGCCCACGCCCTGAACCCGGCCCGTCACCCTCGCCAGGAAGCCCGAGCGATGCCCGGGGGGCGCCAACTCAGCGCTCCTCCCAGCCGTGGCGGCCCAGAAGGGGAACGAAGGCAACCGGCTCGCCTTCCTGGCGCACCAGGCCTTCCTCGGTCTTGTCGTAGGTGACCAGCCGCTGGCTGCCACGATCGCCCTCCGGGATCACCATCCGCCCACCCACGCTCAGCTGATCGAGCAGGGGCTGGGGCGCCCGCGGAGCGCCGGCGGTGACCAGGATGCGGTCGAAGGGCGCCATGTCGCTCCAGCCCACGGTGCCGTCGAAGACCTGGATCTTGACGTTCTGCAGGCCCAGCTTGCGCATCCGCTCGATGGCGGTCTTGGCCAGCTCGGGCACCCGCTCCAGGCTGAACACCCAGCGGGCCAGGAGGGCCAGGATCGCCGTCTGATAACCCGAGCCGGTGCCGATCTCGAGCACCTTGTGCCCGGGCTCGAGGGCCAACAGCTCGGTCATCCTCGCCACGACATAGGGCTGGGAGATGGTCTGGCCGCCGCCGATCGGCAAGGCATGGTCGCCGTAGGACTGGATCGCCAGATGCTCCGGCACGAACTCATGCCGGGGGATCTGCCGCATGGCCTCGAGCAGGCGGGGATCCCGGATCCCGCGGGCGGCGATCTGGTCCCGTACCATCGCCTCGCGGCGCAGCGTGTAGTCCTTCATTCCTCCTCCGCCACGGCGCGGGCCGCGGCCGAGAGGGGCTCTTCGAGGCTGGTCAGGTCGCGCAGATTGGGGTAATCGGTCAAGTCGAGGTGGAGCGGTGTCACCGACACGAAGCCCTTGGAGACCGCCTCGCTGTCGGTGCCCTGGGCGTGGTCCCACACCGGCGTGCCGGCGATCCAGAAGTACTGGCGCCCGCGGGGATCGGTCTTCTCCACCACCGCCTGCTGGTACTCGCGCCGGCCCAGGCGCGTCCAGCGCACGCCCGCGAAGCGCGCCGCCGGGAAGTTCACGCTCCACAGGCGGGACGGCTCGCGGGGCAGGGCCAGGAACCTCTCCACCAGCTCACGGGCCATGCGGGCGCTGCGCGGAAAGGAGAAGCCGTCGGTCACCTCCTGGCTGAAGGCGATCGACGGCACCCCCAGGAGCACCCCCTCGAAGGTGGCGCTGACGGTGCCGGAGTAGGTGACATCGTCACCCAGGTTGAGGCCGAAGTTGATGCCCGAGGCGATCAGGTCCGGGGGGTGGTCCTTGAGCAGGGATTGCACGGCGAGGGCCACGCAATCGGTGGGCGTACCGTCCACGGCGTGCCAGCCTTCATCGAGGCGGCGTAGCCGCAGGGGGCGGTCGAGGGTGAGCGCGTGGCCGGCGGCGCTTTGCTCGCGGTCCGGAGCCACCACGATCACCTCGGCGATGCGCGAGAGCTCCTCGGCCAGGGCCTTGATGCCGGGGGAAAAAACGCCGTCGTCGTTGGTGACCAGAATCCGGGTCATTTCGCTGGGGTGCTCCGGGGCGGGTAGTAGCGGGAAACCAGGGGCCCCAGCCGCTCGAGAGTGGCGGCCGGGATGGCCGAGGGGTCGGTCATCAGGGCGGTGGCCAGGGCATGGCCGCAGGGGCAACCGCGCTCGGGCGCCGCGGCCAGGCGCAGCAGCACTCGCCGGATCACCTCCTGGGCCGTGCGGGCGTTCTGCTTCAAGGCCGCCAGCACGGTCTCCACGGTCACATCTTCCTCGCTCTCGTGCCAGCAGTCGTAGTCCGTGACCATCGCCAGCGTGGAGTAGCAGATCTCGGCTTCGCGGGCGAGCCGGGCTTCCTGGAGGTTGGTCATGCCGATCACGTCCACGCCCCATTGCCGATAGATGCGGGACTCGGCGCGGGTGGAGAACTGCGGCCCTTCCATGCACAGGTAGGTGCCACCGCGATGGGCCGTGGCACCCGCGGCCTGGGCCTCCTCGAAGGCCAGGGACGACAGATGGGGGCAGACCGGGTCGGCGAGCGAGACATGGGCCACCAGCCCGTCGCCGAAGAAAGTGTCCACGCGATGGCGGGTGCGGTCGAAGAACTGGTCCACCACCACGATGTCGGTGGGCTTGTAGGCGAGTTTCATCGAGCCTACGGCGGAGATCGAGAGGATGCGTTCGACTCCCAGAAGCTTGAAGCCGTAGAGGTTGGCGCGAAACGGCAGCTCGGTGGGCAGCAGCCGGTGGCCGCGGCCGTGGCGGGGCAGAAAGGCCACCTTCTGGCCTGCCAGCCGGCCGATGACATAGGCGTCCGAAGGCTCGCCGAAGGGCGTTTCGAGGCGCCGCTCCTCGAGGACTTCGAGCCCCTCCATGGCGTAAAGGCCGCTGCCGCCCAGGACCCCCAGCTGGATCTCCGACATCCCGCCTCCTTGCTCGGCCTCTCCGCCAGACCGGCCCGTCAGAGTAGCACAGGGATTTGCCGGCCGAGGGGCCAAGCGAGCCTCCCGGGCGGTTGCCAGAACCAGCCCGAATTCGGTAATTTCTGCTTTCCAGAGCGCTTCGGAAGCTGGGGTTCCCGTTGTCCCAACGCCCCACTCGCCCGTGGAGGATCCGGATGCTCGAGGATCTGCGACACGCCGTGCGCAGCCTGCTGCGGGATCGCTCCTTCTCCCTCGCCGTCATCCTCACGTTGGCCCTGGGGATCGGCTCCAACGTCGCCCTCTTCAGCACCCTCTACGGCGTATTGCTGCGCCCGCTGCCCTACCCCGAGCCGGAACGCCTGGGTCTGGTCTGGGCCCAGTGGCCCAAGAAGAACCTCCCCAAGGTGAGCCATCCCGGAGGGGATGTCCTCGAGTACCGGAAGTCGAGCCACTCCTTCGAGCAGATCGCGGCTGTGGCCGCGCTCCGTCAGAACCTGACGGGCGGCGATCATCCGGAGCAGGTGCAGGTGGGTTGGGTGAGTCGCAACTTCCTCACCCTCTTCAAAACCCCTCCCTCCCTGGGGAGGGACTTCCGGCCGGACGAGCCGGCGAATTCGGTGATCCTCAGCCACGCCTTCTGGCAGCGCTACTTCGGTGGCTCGGAAGCGGTTCTCGGCCGCTCGGTTTCGCTCGACGGCCAGCCCTTCACGGTGATCGGCGTGCTGCCGCCCGGGTTCCGTCTCGTGCTGCCCAAGGACATCGGCATCTCGGCGGCCTTCGACGCCCTGAAGCCCGCGGACGAGGTGGGCAGCCCCTCGCGTTGGGTCTCCCCCAGCCTCGAGCTCTCGACGCTTCGCGTGCTGGCCCGGCTGAAGCCGGGATTCTCCTTCGAGCAAGCCCGGGCCGACCTCGCCGCGGTGGCCGCCCGCCTGCGCGAGCGCTTTCCGGACCACGCCGAAGTGGGCTTCGCTCTCGACCTCGAGCCGCTCCACGCCGAAGTGGTGAGCTCGGCCAAGCGCGTGCTCTGGTTCCTGCAGGCGGCCGTGGTGCTGGTGCTGCTGGTGGCCTCGTTCAACGCCGCCAACCTGCTCACGGTGCGGGCGACCCACCGCAGCAAGGAGCTCGCCCTGCGAGCCGCGATCGGCGGCAGCCTCTACCGGCTCGGCCGGCAGATGGCGGCCGAGAGCCTGGTGCTCGGGGCCCTGGGCGGCCTTCTCGGCCTGGCTCTCGCCTGGGGCGGCGTGCGCCTCCTGCTCTTCTTGAAGCCGGCCAGCCTGCCCCTGCTCACGAGCGTGGCGATCGATCGGCCGGTGCTCGGCTTCGCCCTGGCGACCGCCCTGGTCGCCACTTTGCTCGCCGGAGTGGCGCCGGTGGCCCGGGCGCTCTCTCCCGACCTCGGCGAAGTGCTCAAGGAGAAGGCCAGCTCGGTCCAGGGCCGGTTCGCCCGCAACTTGAGCCGGGCCCTGGTGGTCTTCCAGGTGGCTCTTTCGGTGCTCCTGCTGCTGGGCGCCGGGCTGCTGGGTCGCAGCCTCACCAAGCTCCTATCGATCCGCCCGGGCTTCGAACCTGCCAGGCTACTGACGTTCGCCATCAGCATGCCGGCGACCCGCTACAGCGCTCCAGCCGGCACCGAGGAGTTCCAGCGGCGTTTGGCAGCGGCCCTCGGCGCCTTGCCCGGCGTGCGGTCGGTGGGCAGCGTTTGGCCCTTGCCGCTCGAGGGACAGAACTGGTACGGCGGCTACCAGACCGACACCCATCCCGCCGGCAGCGGTCCCCAGCAGCTGTGCGACTTCCGGATGGTGACCCCGGCCTACCTCGACACCGTGGGCGCTCGCCTGGTGGAGGGCCGCCAGCTCTGGGCGGACGACCACGACGCCGTGCTCGTGGACCAGCGCTTCGCCGAAGCCAACTGGCCCGGCCAGAGCGCTCTCGGCCGGAGGTTCCAGGCCGCCCCCAACGGCACCATGGTGGACATGCAAGTGGTCGGGGTGGTTGAGAACATCCGCCTGGGGGACCTCAAGGCCGACGGTCGGGAGACCCTCTACCTCCCGGCCAAGAAGTGGTCCTGGAACGATTTCGAGCTGTACTTCGTGGCCCGCACCGAAGGCGATCCCCTCGCCCTGGCGCAATCGGCGCGCGAGGCCCTGGCCAAACTCGACCCCGAGATCCCGATGGCCAAAGTGAGAGCGATGGACGACTACGTAGCCGACGCCACCGGCGACAACCGCTTCGCCCTGGTCGCCCTTTCGATTTTCGCTCTGCTCGCCCTCGCGCTCGCCGCGATCGGCCTCTACGGGCTGTTGTCGTACACGGTGAGCCGGGAGACCCGCGAAATCGGCATCCGCCTCGCCCTGGGAGCCCAGCGGCGGAGCATCCTCCGGCGCACCGTCCGACAGGGGGCCGGCCTCGCGCTCCTGGGCACCGTGCTCGGTCTCGCGACCTCGCTCTTGGCGGCGCGCTCGGTCTCGGGGCTGCTGTTCGGAGTTTCGACCGGAGATCTGCCGAGTTACGCAGGAGCGGTGGTGGTGCTCTTCGCGGTGGCCCTGGCGGCAAGCTATCTACCCGCGCGCAGGGCCGTGCGCCTGGACCCGCTGGACGCCCTCAACCACGAATAGGTCCCTCAGGCAGGGTTTCCTGGCTGGGCCCGAAGCGCTGGTTCGTCAGGCGAGAAAGCTCGCCCAGCGCCGGGAGGCGATGTGCACAACGGGAGCCTGCGATCCAACCGGGAATCTGCTCTTCGTTCGCGAATCGCGGGCGCCGGCTCGGTCAAAGAGGAATCCGACAGAATCTCCGCCCCCCAGCAATCCACCCTGATGACCTAGCAGTGGCTACTCGTGGTTGCGATTCCCGGATCACGCGAGGGAGTTGCGCGAGAGAAGCGATCCTGCCGGATTCCTGGCATAGCATTATACCAAAGAGTCGAGAACGTGACCACGGACCGAGAGCGGATCGAAGCTGCCTTGCGGTTCTTCCTCGATGGCAGGGGCGCCTTGCCGGCGAGATCGGGGTGGAGTACCCACTCTCGCCGTGGCAGCTCTAGCCCATCGCTGCCACCACCGCGCGGGCGGTGGCCAAGGCGCGGCGGCCTTCCTCGCCTCGCACCCAGCGGCTCGCCTCGCCCCGGCAAGCGGCGAGGAAGCTCTCGAGCTCGCGCCGAAGGGGTTCGGCGCGCTCCACGGCGAGATCCGCGGGCAGGATCCGCTTGCCCTCGGGCCCGTCCTCGAGCCGCACGCCTTTGACCTCCTGGGCCATGTAGTCGAGCGAGTAGTAGCGGTTGGGCAGGAAGGCGCGCAGCTTGCGCACTCGCTCGGCGGACACCCGCGAGGCGGTGAGGTTCGCCACGCAGCCGGATTGGAGCTCGATGCGCACGCTCGCGATGTCGATCCGGGCCGAGAGGACCGGAATGCCGGTGGCGCGGATCTCCGCCACCGGCGCCGGATCGAGGGCGTGGAGGATCTGCAGGTCGTGGATCATCAGATCGAGCACCACGTCGACGTCCAGGCTGCGAGGGGAGAAGGGCGAGAGGCGCTCGATTTCGAGGAACCGCGGGCGGGCTCCGGTCGCCAGCAGGGCTTCCACGGCCGGGTTGAAGAACTCCACATGGCCGAGGGCCAGCACCTTGCCGGCCGCCGCCGCGGCCGCCACCAGGCGGTCTGCCTCTTCGAGGCTCGCCGCGATCGGCTTCTCCACCAGCACGTGCTTGCCCGCCGCGAGCAGCCGGCAGCCGAGCTCGGCGTGGTCCACGGTCGGTACGGCCAGCACCACCGCCTCCGCCTGGGCCATGAGCTCTTCGAGCGAAGCGAAGATCGGCACCCCGCCGCGCTCGGCCGACACCGCCGCTGCGGTTTCCGGGCTCTTGTCGAGGATGCCCACCAAGCGGGCGCCGGCAAGCTCCGAGAGGATGCGGATGTGGTGGCGCCCCATGCCGCCGGCGCCGATCACGGCCACCGAGAGCTCATTCATCCTCGCCACCGCTCTGCTCGCCGCCGCCTGGCTCGCCACCACCTCGGGCACCGCGCCGCCCCGGCAGGCCCTTCACCACTCCCCGTTCCGAGCCTTCGATGAAGCTCACCAGGTGGGCCACGTAGGGATCCGCTGCGAGCTCGCGCCGCAGCTCCTCGAGGGCCTGCCCGAGGTTCAGGCCCGAACGCAGCAGCACCCGGAGCGCCTTCGACAGGCGCTGGACGCTCTCCTCGGGCACCCCCTTGCGGCGCAAGCCGATCGAGTTCAGGCCATAGCAGACCGGCTTCTGCCCGGTGGTCTTGACGTAGGGCAGGGCGTCCTGGGTGAGCACGGTATAGCCGCCGATGTAGGCATGGCGGCCCACCCGGCAGAACTGGTGCACCGAGGAAAAGGCGCCGATGGTGGCGTCGTCCTCCACGCTGACGTGCCCGGCCAGGGTGGCGTTGTTGACGAAGATTGTGCGGCTTCCCACCTGGCAATCGTGCCCGACGTGGCTGCCGGTCATGAACAGGTTGTCGCTGCCCACGCGGGTGACGCCTCCACCCTTGCCGGTGCCACGGTGGAGGGTGGAGAACTCGCGGAATTGGTTGCGGTCGCCGACTTCGAGGCGCACCAGCTCACCGCGGAACTTGAGATCTTGGGGCTCGAAGCCGATCGCGGCCATGGCAAAGACCCGGTTCTCTCGCCCTAGCTCGGTGGGGCCCTGGATCTGGGCGCCAGCGCCGATCTCGCAGCCGGGACCGATCACCACTCCTTCGCCGATCACGGCGTGGGGCCCGACCACGACATCCTCGGCTAGCTCAGCGCCCGGGTGGATCACTGCGGTGGGGTGGTGGCGGCTCAAGGGCTCTGACCTCCTCAGCGATCCACGATGGCCGCGGTGAGCACGGCCTCCGCGGCCACCTTGCCGTCCACCTTGGCCTGCGCGGAGAGCCGGCAGGCCGAGGACCGCAGCACCAGCATCTCGATCTCGAATCGGACCTGATCCCCGGGCACCACCGGCTTCCGGAAGCGGGCACGGTCGATGCCGGCGAAGTACATCAGCTTGCGATCCCGCTCTTCGCGCTCGGCCAGGGCCAGGAGACCCCCGGCCTGCGCCATGCCTTCGATCAGCAGGACCCCAGGCACCACGGGATGATTGGGGAAATGACCGACGAAGAACTCTTCGTTGATGGTGAAGTTCTTGATCGCCACCAGCCGCTTTCCGGCCTCGAACTCCAGCACCCGATCCACCAGCAGAAAGGGATAGCGGTGCGGCAGGATCGACATGATCCAGCCGATATCTCGCTCGACCCGCTCGCTACTTTCGCTCAACACGTTCCTCCCGACCCTGCCCTCTATTCTTGATCGAACCGCTTCTCCAGGGCTCGGAGCCGGCGCATCAGCTCCGGCAGCCGCGACAGAGCGGCAGCCTGGCGCCGCCATGAAGCCAGCTCCACGGCCGGGACTCCTCCCACCGGCCCTTGGGCCACATCCTGGAGCACCGCGGCCTTGGCGGCCACCTGAACGCCGCGGCCCACCTCGAGGTGACCCCCGACGCCTGCCTGGCCGGCGAGCACCACGTAGTCACCCAGCCGACTGCTGCCTGCGATCCCAGCCTGGCCGCAGAGGATACACCCTCTGCCCACCTGGACGTTGTGCCCCACCTGGACCTGGTTGTCGATCTTGGTGCCGGCGCCGATGCGGGTCTCGCCGAGGGTGGCGCGATCGATGGTGGAAAGCGCACCCACCTCGACGTCCTCCTCCACCACCACTCGGCCCACCTGGGGCACCTTGAGATGCCTGCCGCTTCGACTGAGGTAGCCGAAGCCATCCGCTCCCAGGACCGAGCCGGCATGGATCACCGTCCGTGCTCCAAGCTCGGTGCCGTCGTAGAGCACCACGTGGGGATGAAGAACCACCGCCGCTCCCACCCGGCAGTCCCGCCCCACCACCACGTGGGCGCAAAGCACGGCATCCGCTCCAACGACGCTCCCCTCCCCCACCACCGCGTAGGGTCCCAGCGCGGCGGACGGGTCCACCTGGGCGGAGGCCGCGACCGACGCCGTGGGATGGACCCCGGCGTGGCCCGGCCGGCTCGGATAGAGCGTAGAGAGCAGCTCGAGTCGGGCGAGCTCGGGATCCTCCACCACCAGGAGGGCTCGCTCCGCAAACTCGGGGCGGTCGGCCTCTTCCTTGCTCACCAGCAGAGCCCCGGCCTGGCTGGCGGCAGCTCGCGCTCGGTAGCGGGGGTGGAGCAGGAAGGAGAGCTCCTCGGGCCCGGCGACATCGAGCGCCGCCAGGCCCACGATGGTCTTCGAGCCGTCGCCTCGGACTTCGGCCCTCAGCCTCTCGCCCAGCTCGCTCAGCCGGGCGGGGCGGATCGTCACGGCTTCCCCGGGGGCTTGTTCTCCGCAGGCTGGCTGGCGTCGAGGCGCTGGATCACCTGCTGGGTGATGTCGATCTCGTCCGTGGCGAAGACCAGCCCGCTGTCGAACTTGCGGAAGATCATGCTGTAACCGCCCTCTTCGCCCATCTTCTTGATCACCGGCATCACCTTGCGCTCGATGTCACCCAGGGCGGTCTGCTGGCGGGTGTTGAACTCCCGCTGGGCGTCGTCGGTGGCCCGGCGCAGCTCGATCCCCTTGTTCTCGAGGTCCTTGCGCATGTCGTTCAGCTTGTCCTCGGCGAGCGACAGCTGACCGTCGGAGATCTTCTTGCGCAGGGCTTCGATCTCGTCCTTCTTGGCCTGGAGCCTGCCTTCTTGCTCCTTGCCGTAGGCCTCGAGCTTGGCGAGCGCAGCCTTGCCGGTGGCCGACTCGGTGACGATACGCTCGACGTCGATGATCGCGATCTTGGGGCTCCCGGCTCCCTGCTGGGCGCTGGCAGCGAGGGTGAAGCTGGAAGTGAACATTGCCACCGCCACGGCGGCAGCGCGGACAGAACCAGGAACAGCCATCCGAAATCTCCCTCTGATTGGTTAGAACGCAGCGCCGATCGAGAAACGGAAGCTCTCGAAGCGGTCGTCCGGGAGCTTGTCGTCCAGCGGCTTGGCGTAGATGAAGCGCAGCGGCGCACCGAAGACCGGTACCAGCAGGCGCAGCTCGGCACCGGCGCTCCAGCGCAGGTTGCCAGGATCGATCGATTGATGCACCAGTCGCGTGCGCTTGACCCCTTGGGGGTCGGTGAACTCCTCCTCGAAATCGCTCCACACGTTGCCGCCATCGGCGAAGAGGATCAGGCGGAAGGGGCCGCCGAGAAGGATGTGGTACTCCACGTTGATCTGCAGGAATTCGTCGCCGCCGAGCACCGCTCCCGGCACCAGCGGGTCGAGCACCAGCTTGTTGTTGGCATCGCGCACCGCGATGCTGGGGTAGCGGAAGCCGCGCACGCTGTTGTCGCCACCCAGCAGGTAGCGCTCGAAGCGCTGCAGCGGTCGATCCACTCGCTTGCCGGTGGCGTCGCGCTCGGTGCCGAAGGGCCGTACCCATCCAGCTTCGAGGTTGAGGCCGAAAACGGTGCGAACGGGATAGTTGGTGACCGGCCGGAACAGGGTGTAGGCACCCTCGAACTTGTAGAACCAGTTGTTGCCGCCGAGCGGCCCACCGCCCAGCTCGACCGAGGCGCGCATGCGCTGGCCGCGGGTGGGCTCGAAGCGGTTGTCGACGCTGTTGTAGTACCAGGCTGGAGTGATCGAGGAACTGTCCACTTCGCCCAACGAGACCCGCTGCTCCTGGCCGGTCGAATCCTGGCCGATGAACGTGCCGTCGAAGCGATAGCGGTTGTAGCTCAGGCCGACGCTCTGGAACAGGCCGAAGTTGCGGTTGTAGTTGACGGTGCCGCCCAGGGTGTTGCGCTCCTCGCGCGCCCCGCCCACGTAGAGCAGCTGTTCCTGGCGCTTGCTGAGCTGATAACCGATCGATTGCGGCCGGTCCAGGAACCAGGGCACCAGATAGGAAACGTCGAAGAGGTCTCGGCGCTGGCCGCTCTCCACCGAGACGCCGACGGTTTCGCCGCGACCCAGGAAGTTGTAGGTACGGAACGAGAGCTGGCCGAAGAAGCCGTATTGCTCACCGTAGCCGGCGCCGAACTGCAGCTCCGTGCGGTTGTCCTCGTGGCCGACGAACGTCAGGTTCACCAGTTTGTTCTCGTTGTCCGGATCGAACTTGACCGGTTCGCCTTCCTTGAGCTTGAAGAAGCCCAGCTGGTTCACCTTGTAAACGCTGTTCTTCACACCGCCCAGGTTGATGAAGAGACCTTCCTGCACCCGCAGCTCACGGCGCAGGACTTTGTCGCGAGTGTCTGTGTTGCCTTCGAATTCGATGCGGCCGACCTTGAACTGATCATTCTCGGCGACCTTGATCACCACATCGGCGATGTAGTTGTCGCGCTCCACCAGCTCCGGTGTGACCCGCGAGAAGATATAGCCGCTGTTGTCGTACGACTGCTTGATCTTCTCCACCGCCTTGTCGATCTGATCCGAGCGCAGCCAGCCGCCCTCGCGGATCGGCACCAGGGAGAGCAGGGTCTCGCTCTTGTAGCGGGTGTTGCCGTCCATGGTGACCTTGCCGAGCTTCCAGCGCTCGCCCTCGTCGATCGGGATCACCAGGACCAGCCGGCGCTTGCTGCCGGACTCCTTGACCTCGGTACGCGGCTCGCCCACCAGCACGTTTTTGTAGCCGGCGCCGCGGTAGAGATCCCGCACCTTGTCGAGGTCTTCTTCGAGGCTTGCAGGGTTGTAGATGTCCTTCTTGAGCAGGCGGGTGACGAGGCCGCTCTGCTTGGTCTTCTTCATCACCCAGCGCAGGCGCAGGTCGCCGAAGACCTCGTTGCCCTCGAAATCGATGTCGCCGATGCGGACCTTGTCGCCCTCGTCGACCGTGACCGTAGCCGACACTTCGCCCTTCTGCGCTTCGGCGTAGGTGGTCGTGATCTGGGCGAAGCGGTAGCCCTTCTCCTGGTACATGGTCTCGAGCAGGGATTCGAGTCGGGCGATCTCGCCGCGATCGAGAGGATGCCCCTCCCCGAGGTCGATGCCTTCTTTGGCGATGCGGTCGTCGATGTCGGTCTTGCCCAGCCGCTTGAGGCCCTTGTACTGCACCGAGCGAAGCACCGGCCGCTCTTTGACCTTGAGGGTGAGGTGGACGCCTTCGCCCTCAGGATCGACGTCCACCTGCAGGTCGTCGATCAGCTGCTTGGTCCACAGCTCGGAGATCTTCTGGTCGAGGGCGTCGGAGTCGAGTGGCTGGCCCTTGGCGAGCCCGAGGTAGAAGAGCAGGGTCTCTTCCGAGAGCAGCACCAGGCCTTGGCTGGTGACACTCTCGATGCGCTTGCCGTCGTAGGGCGAGGCGGCACGAGCGGCAGGTACGAGGAGCAGCAGAGCTGCCAGAAAGGCGCCTGAAAGCTGGAACCCGAACCTGCGGCTGGGCTCCCTGGGAGTCGCTAGTCTGCGCTGGATCATGGCCCTCCTCGCCTCCGGCAAGCGCGAAGGATATCGGATGTGGTGGGCAGAAATGCAAATCCCGAGCCGGGCCTGGCGCAGTACGACAAGCCCGGTTACCGGTCGGCCGAGCGGCTCAGGAATGAGCCAGCGACTCCCGGAACATCGGGTGGAAGCGGAGCCGACCGTCCTCGAGGGTGACCTCGATCAGCTCGAGCGGCTCTTCGCGGTGCTCGATCAGGATCTCGGAAACCGCGTCCTGGATGTAGCGCTGGATCGTCCTGCGCAGCGGCCGCGCCCCGGTGCCGGGTTCTACTCCGGCCTCTTCCAGCAGCCAGAGCCGGGCGGCGTCGGAGAGCTCCACCCGCAGCCCACGACCCGCCAGGGTCTCGTTGACGTCGGCGAGCAAGATGTCGACGATAGCGCGTAGCTCGTTCTCGCCCAAGGGGTTGAAGACGATGATCTCGTCGATGCGGTTGATCAGCTCGGGGCTGAAGCTGCGCCGGAGTTCGCCCAGGATCTCCTCTTCCATGCGCCGGAAGTCGAATTCCGGATCGCCGGCCCCGAAGCCCAGCCGCCCGCCCCGTAGCACATGCTTGCTGCCGATGTTCGAGGTCATCAGCACCAGCGTGTTCTTGAAGTCCACCTGGTTGCCGTAGGCGTCGGTCAGCGTGCCGTCCTCGAGGATCTGCAGAAGCAGGTTCGCGATGTCGGGGTGGGCCTTCTCGATCTCGTCGAAGAGGATCAGCGAGTAGGGCTGGCGGCGCACCCGTTCGGTAAGCTGGCCTCCCTCCTCGTGGCCCACGTAGCCCGGCGGCGAACCGATCAGCTTCGAGACCGCATGCTTCTCCATGTACTCGCTCATGTCGAAGCGCAGCAAGGCTCGCTCGGTGCCGAACAGGAACTCGGCGAGGCGCCGGGCCACTTCCGTCTTGCCCACGCCCGAGGGCCCGAGGAAAACGAAGGAGCCGACCGGCCGCTGCGGGTTCGCCACCCCCAGGCGCGAGCGGCGGATCGCCCGCGAGATCGCCGAGATGGCGCGGTCCTGCCCCACCACCCGGCGGCGGAGCGTGGTCTCCATGCCCATCAGCTTCTCCGCCTCGGCGCTTTCGAGGCTGGAGATGGGGATGCCGGTCCAGGAGGAGATCACTTCCTCGATGTCGCGGCGGGTCACTTCGAGCGGCGCATCTTCGTCCGCCGCCAGGGCCATCCGCTCCTGGTCCTCGCGCAGCTCGATCTCGCGCTCCCGCAGGTAGACCGCGCGCTCGAATTCCTTGTCCGAGATCGCCGCCTTCATGTCCGCCACCACTCGGCGGATCTCCTGCTCCAGGCGGCGCAGGTTCTGGGTGTCGCGCACTCGGCGCAGCTTCACCCTCGCCCCGGCCTCGTCGAGCACGTCGATCGCCTTGTCCGGCAGGAAGCGGTCCGGAATGTAGCGGATCGACTGATAGATCGACTGGCGCAGCGAGTCGTCGCGATAGACCACCTTGTGGAAGCTCTCGTAGCGGTCCTTGATGCCTTCGAGGATCTGATAGGTCTCATCGAAGCTCGGCGGCGCCACGTGCACGGCCTGGAAGCGCCGGAGCAGCGACCGATCCTTCTCGATGTACTTGCGGTACTCCTTGAGCGTGGTGGCGCCGATGCAAGAGATTTCGCCCCTCGAGAGGGCCGGTTTCAGGATGTTCGCCGCGTCGAGCGAGCCTTCGGCCGAGCCGGCACCGATCAGCGAATGGATCTCGTCGATGAAGACGATCAGATCATTCGACTCCTTGAGCTCCTTCAGGATGCCCTTGAGCCGCTCCTCGAATTGACCACGGTACTTGGTACCCGCGACGATCAACGACAGGTCGAGCGCCATCACTCGCTTGCGGGCGAGGAAAATCGGCACCTTGCCCTGGACGATACGCTGGGCGAGGCCCTCGACGATCGCGGTCTTGCCCACTCCCGGCTCGCCGAGCAGGATCGGGTTGTTCTTGCCGCGCCGCGAGAGGATCTGGATGATGCGATCCACTTCGAGCTCTCGGCCGATCAAAGGATCGAAACCGCCCTGGATGGCGATCGCGGTCAGGTCGCGGCCGTACTCGGAAAGGAACGGCAGTTCCTTCTTCTGTTGCGTGGCCTCGCGCTCGCGGCTGATCGAAGAGACCTCCTCGCGAACGGCGAACACATCCAGGCCGTGCTGGGCCAGGATGCGCATCGCAAGGCAACCTTCAACACGCAAAATTCCAATCAATAGATGCTCGGAGCCGACGGTCTGATGCAACATGCTCTCGGCTTCGTGCGAGGCATAGGCGAGGATCTTCTTCGACTCTTCCGACAGGGGCAGCTCGGCGGTCGAGGAGATCCGCTCGACGAACACCCGCTCGCCCTCGATCTCCCGCCGGATCTCTTCCGGTCGCACCTGGAATCGGCGCAGGATCTCGCCGATGGTCTCCTCGCCCTCACGCAGGATACCGAGCAGAATGTGCTCGGACTCGATCACCCGGCTGCCCAGCTTGCTCGCTTCGTAGCGAGCGAAGAACAGCGCCCGACGTGCCTTCTCGTTGTACTTTTCGAACATCAGCGTTGATCACAACCCACGTTGAAAAGCATCTATCGTCGTTCGGCTTCAAGGACACCCGCCACCCCGCCCTCACGCTACGAACCGTGTTCGCTCAATGCAAGGTCGACCGAACCCGCCCCTCCCTGGTCCAGTAACGATGAAAAAGCCCGCAAAACGCCGCGATCAAGCTGGAAAATTCTAGCACAGCGCTCGGCCAGGGCCGGGTTGTGGGTGACCAGCACCACGGCGCTCGAGCGCTCCCGGGCGAGCTCGAGCAGGAGCTTGAAGACCAGCTCGCCGCTTTCCGGGTCGAGATTGCCGGTGGGCTCGTCCGCCAGGAGGAGCGGTGGCGCGAGGGCCAGGGCCCGGCAGAGGGCGACCCGCTGGCATTCCCCGCCCGAGAGCTGGCTGGGGAAGTGATCCAGGCGCTCGGCAAGCCCCACCTCCACGAGCAGGCGCCGCGCCTCGGCCTCCACCCGCCGGGGATCCTGGCCGGCGATCCGCCCGGGGAGCATGACGTTCTCGAGGGCGGTGAAATCCGGCAGCAGGCGGTGGAACTGGAACACGAAGCCGAGGGTGCGGTTGCGGAACGCGGCCGCACGGGCTCGATCGAGGCGGGCGAGGTCCTGGCCCGCGATCTCGATCCTGCCCTGATCCGGCGTGTCGAGGGCACCCAGGAGGTGGAGCAAGGTCGACTTGCCGGAGCCGGAAGGGCCGATGATCGCCACCACCTCGCCGGGCTCCACCACCAGGTCCACCCCGGCGAGCACCTCGACCCGGCGCTCGCCGTCCACGTAGGCCTTGGCCAGGCCTTCGACTCGCACCGCGGCGGTCATCGGCGCATCGCCTCGATGGGCGTCAGCAACGTGGCGCGCCGAGCGGCGTAGAGGCAGGCGAGACCAGCCACCACGAGGGCGGCACTGAAGACGGCGAGGAGGTCCAGGGCCTCGATCTTGAAGGGCACGCGGCTGACCAGGAAGACATCCCCCGGCACCGAGAGCAGATGGCTGCGGTCGAGGGCCCAGGCTCCCAGGGTGCCCAGGAGGCCGCCGGCCACAATGCCCCGGCCGGCGATCAGCGCTCCGAGGGAGAGAAAGAGCGCCGAGAGCCCCGCGGGAGCTACCCCCATGGCTCCGAGGATCCCCAGCTCGCCGCGCTTGCTGGCGGCGAGGAGAGAGAGAGCTGCCACCAGAGCGAGGCCGGAAACGAGCACGATCAGCAGCACAGAGAGAAAGACCATGCGCTTCTCGAGCGCCAGGGCGAAAAGCAGCGGGCGGTTGAGGTCGCGCCAGGTGAGCACTTCGGCTCCCGGCAGGGCGGTGCGCAGGCGGGGAGCCAGAACCAGCGCTGCCTCGAGCCCGCCGGCTTCGACTTCGAAGGCCAGCTCGGCATCGCCGAACAGGCTGCGTGATACCTCGAGCGGCACCAGCACCCGCTGGCGGTCCTCGGAGGGCACGCTCTCGAAGGTGCCGGCGAGCGGCAGCCGGCGCAGGCGTGGCTGCGGGCCGAGGGGAGTGAGCGTAGGCCGCGGCGCCACCAGCTCGACAGGGTCTCCGGCGACGAGCCCCAGGCTCGAGACCAGCGAGGTGCCGAGGTAGAGGCCCGGGGCCGAGCCCGTCGCCCCCGGGAAGCGCGGCGGCACTCCGCCGCTCGCCCCCACGATGTCCACGGCCACCGCCGAGCGGCCCTGGTTGAGCACCCAGCCCCGGCCTTGCTGCACTCGCCGCACGCTTCTCGCCCCGGGCTCGGCCTCGAGCCGAGCCTCCAGAGCGTCGAGATCCGCCCCGGCCGCGGGCCGCACCAGCACTTCGGGGGTGCGCGCCAGAAGCGGCCCCTTGAGCACGCTCTGGAAGCCCGCGAGCAGGGCCTGGGCCAGGATCAGCGCCGCCACTCCGAGGGCCATGCCGCTGGTCGCCACCCGGGAGAGGAAGGTCGAGAAGGCGTCCTTCCGGCTGCTCTTGAGGTAGCGCAGGGCGAGAAGCAGCGGCAAGGGCAAGGAACGCAGCAGCAACCGCGAGGAGCTGGCGCTTTCCGAGCGACTGCCTGGGACCCGCCTCATCGCGCCCGGCGGCTCATCCGGCGACGGGTCGCATTAGCGGGAAGAGGATCACGTCGCGGATCGAGGCCCGGTCGCAGAACAACATGGTCAGCCGGTCGATGCCCACGCCCATCCCGCCCGCTGGCGGCATGGCGTGCTCCAGGGCGAGCACGTAGTCGCGGTCGTAGCTGTGGGCCTCCTCGTCGCCGCCGGCGCGTTGGGCCATCTGCTCCTCGAAGCGCTGGGCTTGGAGCGCGGGATCGTTGAGCTCGGAGAAGGCGTTCGCCATCTCCATGCCGCCGATATAGAGCTCGAAGCGCTCGGTGAAGCGGGGATCGTCCTTGCGTTGCTTGGCCAGCGGTGAGATCTCCACCGGATGGTCGATCACGAAAGTGGGCTGGGTGAGATGGGGCTCCACCACCGCCTCGAACAGGGCCATCAGGAGGTGGCCGTAGTCCCGGATCGCCGGCAACTCGGCCCCACGACGCCGCAGCTCGGCCAGAAGCGCCTGGGGGTCGTCGAGCGCGGCGGCGCCGAGTTCGGCGTAGCGGGCGATGCCCTCGCGGATGCTCAGCCGCGGCCAAGGGGGGGTGAGATCGATCGTCTCCCCTCGGAAGCTCAGCTGGGCGCTGCCGCGCACCGTCACCGCGAGGTGCGAGATCATCTCCTCCACCAGCTTCATCACGTCCTGGTAGTCGGCGTAGGCCCAGTACAGCTCCATCATGGTGAACTCGGGGTTGTGCTGGGTGGAGATGCCCTCGTTGCGGAAGTTGCGGTTGATCTCGTAGACCCGGTGCATCCCTCCCACCAGGAGGCGCTTCAAATAGAGCTCGGGTGCGATGCGCAGGAAGAGCTCGAGGTCGAGCGCGTTGTGGTGGGTGCGGAACGGCTTGGCCGCAGCCCCGCCCGGGATCAGCTGCATCATCGGCGTTTCGACTTCCAGAAAGCCGTGGTCGTCGAGGAAGCGCCGCATGCCGCGCACCAGGGCCGAGCGAGCCTCGAAGACCTCGCGCGACTCCGGGTTGGTGGCGAGGTCCAGGTAGCGCTGGCGGTAGCGGATCTCCACATCGGCCAGGCCGTGCCACTTCTCCGGCATCGGCCGCAGGGCCTTGGCGAGCAGCACGAGGTGGGTGACGGCCAGGGTGAGCTCGCCGGTGCGAGTGCGCATCAGGCGGCCGGTCGCGCCCAGGTAGTCGCCGAGGTCGAGGTTCTCGAATACCTGCTGCGAGGCCGCGTCGAGCTCGCCGGTACGGATCAGCAATTGCAGCTTGTGGCGGCCGTCCCAGAGGTCGGCGAAAGAAGTCTTGCCGTGGCTGCGCAGGGCCGAGACCCGGCCCGGCACCCGCAGGCTGAGGGCGGCCTGCTCGAGCTCCTCGGCGCTCTGCTCGGCGAAGCGCTGCTGCACTCCGCTCGGCTCGAGGTCGTGGTCGAAACGGTGGGGGTAGGGCTCGACGCCGGCGTCCTTCAGGGCGGCGAGCTTCTTGTGGCGGTTGGCGATCTGTTCGTCTAGCTCGGACATTTTCGGCTCTCGCTGGGGCTGACTCTCGGGCAAGGGGGACGATACCCCATCGACCCCGGCAGAACCTAGCCGCCAGGCTCGCAACTCCGGGTGCGATAGCCCGCCGGCTCATGCCACTAGGTGGATGGAGCGAGTCACCACAAACCCCAATTGGATGAGAGGAGCAAGACCATGGCCGTACTGTTCTACAAGTCGAACATCTCCAGCTACCAGATCAGCGACTTCTGCGGCGCCGTGCCCACCTCGCAGAG
Organism: uncultured Acidobacteriota bacterium; assembly: GCA_937867335.1. Classification (GTDB taxonomy): domain Bacteria; phylum Acidobacteriota; class Thermoanaerobaculia; order Multivoradales; family SZUA-115; genus JAXLQX01. Next base: position 23,078 of record CALMKX010000220.1, on the reverse strand, counting down.
TGCCGGCTGGAACCTCAAGAGTTCCGGCGCCCCGGTGCCCAACGACACCGCCCGCAGCTGCATCCTGATGGATGTCGGCAAGGGCACGGTGATCACCGTCTACGACAGCCCGGACGCCAAGACCAACGACGACTACACCACCATCACGGCACTGGAGAACATCGTCGAGCTGGTGATCTCGACCTTCGAGCAGTCGTTCAGCAACTCCCAGGTGGTGGTGACCTGGACCAAGAACAACGGTCTCGACGGCAAGGTGTCCTACATCAAGATCCAGGCTCCCTGAGCCCCGCGGCCAATCCGCCGATCCTCACGAACCCGTCCGAGGATCGGCGGAGTGGCTGGTTCAGGAAGGCTCGACGGCGATGCTGTTGCGCTGGATGGCCGAGTCCACGTGACCGGCGCTGAAAGCCGAGAGGAAGGCGGTCACCACCTTGGCGTCGAAGCGGTTGCCCGCGAGCTTGGTGATGGTGTTGACCGCGAACTCCGGCGTGTAGGCCTGCTGGTAGGGACGGTTCGTGGTCACTGCGTCGAAAGTATCCGCCACCGAAACGATGCGCGCGATCAACGGAATCTGCTCGCCCTTGAGCGCATCTGGATAGCCCCGGCCGTTCCACGACTCATGATGCCAGCGGATCGCCGGCACCAGCTCCTTGAGCGGCTCGATCCGGCCGATGATCTCCGCCCCGATCACCGTATGCATTTTCATCTGCTCGTACTCTTCCGGCGAGAGCAGACCGCCCTTCTTCAGGATGCGATCGTCCACGCCGATCTTGCCCACATCGTGCAGCAGCGCCGCCAGCCAGACCCGCTGCTGGAAGTCCTCGTCGTAGCCCAGGTGGCGGGAAACTGCCCGCGACACCGCGGCCACCCGCTCCGAATGACCTCGAGTGTAGGGATCCTTGGCGTCGATCGCCGCTGCGAAAGCCCGGATCGCACCCAGGAACAGCTCGCGGTTCGCCGAAGCGGCGAGCTTCAGCTCCTCGACGTAGCGCTCCACGTGGCCGGTCATCACGTTGAAGTTCTCGGCCAGCTGCGCCATCTCCACCGAGAGATCGTTCGGTGGCAGGCGGTGGGAAAAGTCCCCGGCCGCGATCTGATGCGTGGTTTCCGCCATCTGGGCCAGCGGCTTGCCGATGAACCGCGCCATGAAGACCGCAAAACCCAACGCCAGGAGAACCAGCACCACCGAGGGCGGAATCGCGCTCAAGATCATCCGATTCACCGCCGCGAAGAGCGCTTCCGAGTCCCGCATCACCGCCACCTGCCAACCGGCTCGGGGAATCGTCCCGGCGGTCAGCTGGATCGAGCGCTTCTGGCCGCCCTCCTCGGCTTCGAACGACAGCGTCAGATGCCCGGTGCCGGGGCCGAGAGCCGGTAGCCCTCCTTCCTTCTCGAGCGCCGGCCGCAGCCGTGCCGCCCGCGGATCCGCCCAGAGAATGTCGCCGTTGGCGTCCGCCAGCAGCACCGACGAACCCACGGCTTCGCCTCCGGCGGCCGAGTCCACGGCCGAGACCGCGGCCAGCACGCCGATCTTCTCCGTGCCCGACACCACCATCAGCCGCTCGCCCGCGCCCACCGGCACCGCGGCGATCAACAGCGGTTCGGCGCTGCCCGGCTCGGCGGCCACTCGGAACGCCGTGCGGTGCTCGCGCAGCGCCTCCTCGAAGGCCTCCGACCTCGAGCGGGCGGCGGCCTCCCCGAGACTGCTCATGCCCAGGCCTGGGCCCTGGCCGGTCCGCGCGTCCACCAGCGAGAAGGAGAGGACCTCCGGATGAGTCTTCTGGAACGAGCGGATCTGCTCCTCGATCCACGGCTCCAACAAGAGCTCCTGAGCCGTGGGCGGGCCTGGAAAAGCCAGCAGAGAAGCGCCCTCCTGGGCGAGCTTGCCCTCGAAAGAGGTGAGGTAGCCGTCCAGCTCCCGCGACCACGAGCTTGCCGACTCCAACAGAGCCTCGCGCTCGTGCTCGATCATCTGGTTCTTGGCGCTGCTGATGACCTTGAAGATGCCGATGCCCAGAGGGATGATGCCGGACAACAGCAAGCTGAAGAACAGCAGATAGCTCAGTCGCAGCCAGCGCCGGCGCGCCTGGGGAGGCGCGGCCGGGCGCCTGGCCCGCCGGCCGCGACCCGCAACGGAGCCAGGGCCACGACTGTCGCCATTGGCCAATTTCGTGTCCTGCCCTGAGCCGCCAGTCAACCTAGAGCTCCTGTCGGCTCATTATAGAAGCAAACCTCGCCGTCACCCGGCGCCGGGCTTGGCGATCCCGCGCTGCTGCGCAAAGCGGCCTCGGCCTTCAACCTGCGCCCCCGCCGAGAAGCGACCAGGGCGCCGCGAGAAAGCTCGCTGCTTCCCTCTCGACCTCCTCCGGGCCGATGCCGGAAACCACCCGGCTCTCACCGAGCGCGGTCGCCAGAACCCACGGCAGGCCACCCTCCCGCGCCTTCTTGTCCCGCGCCAGGAACGACAGCACCGTCGCCAGCTCGAAAGCCGGCAGGGCGGGCAGATCGAGGCGGGAGAGCAGCCTCGCCAGGCGCAGAGCCGATTCCAGCTCCAACCCCCGCGGCACGGCCAGCCGGAGCATGAACAGCAGGCCGTAGGCCACCGCCTCGCCGTGGGCGAGTCCCTCGTAGCCGGCCGCCGCTTCCAGCGCGTGACCCAGGGTGTGACCGAGGTTCAGCAAGCGGCGGCGATCCTGCTCTTCGGGATCCTCCTCGACCACCCGCACCTTGGTCCGCGCGGCTTCGAACGCCAGCGGCCCCAGCACCTTCGGATCCCCCGCGAGAACCGCCTCGAGCTTTCTCTCCAGCGACTCGAACAGCTCGCGGTTCAGGCCGAAGCCCATCTTGATCGCCTCGACCAATCCCGAGCGCAGCTCCCGCGCCGGCAAGGTGGGCAGATAACGGGCTTCCGCCACCACGAAGCGGGGGTGGTGGAACACCCCCACCATGTTCTTGCCCGCCGGCAGGTCGATGGCCGTCTTGCCACCGAGAGCCGCGTCCACCTGCGCCAGAAGGGTGGTGGGAAACTGCGCCACCTCGATGCCGCGCAGGAAGCAGCCCGCCGCGAAACCGGCGAGATCCCCCACGCTGCCGCCGCCGAAGGCCAGCACTCGGCTATCCCGCTTGCCGCCCAGGCGGATCATCTCCTGCCAGAGGTAGCCTGCCTGCTCCAGGCTCTTGGCGGCCTCGCCGTCCGCCACATCGAGCATCTCCACCCGGCCGGCATGCTTCAGGATCCGCATCAGCGAAGCGCCGTGCAGGGCGAGGATCGGCTGGCTGGTGATCAAGAAGACCGTGCGCTCGGCGAGCCAGGCGCCCACCGCCTCGGCCGCCTGCTCGAGGGCGCCTTCGCCGATCCAGATCGGAGTGCTCCCTCGGGGATGCCTCAACACCAGCCCCGCCCCGGCCATGCAGCCTCCGGCTCGCCTCAGCGCACCAGGCCGATGCCCAGCTCGGCGAGCTGGGCCGCGTCCACCGCCGAGGGCGCCTCGGTCATCAGGCAAGAGGCCTTGGTGGTTTTGGGGAAGGCGATCACGTCGCGGATCGACGGGGCTCCGGCCATCAGCATCACCAGCCGGTCCAAGCCAAGGGCGATGCCGCCGTGCGGGGGCGCGCCGTAGCGCAGGGCCTCGAGCAAGAAGCCGAAGCGGCTCTCGGCCTCCTCCTTGCCGATTCCCAGGAGGTTGAAGACCTCTCTTTGCACATCCTGGCGGTGGATACGAATCGAGCCGCCACCCAGCTCGATGCCGTCCAGCACCACGTCGTAGGCCCGGGAGCGCACCTTTCCCGGATCGCTCTGCAGCAGCTCGAGGTCTCGGGGGTCGGGGCTGGTGAAGGGGTGATGGAGCGAGACCCAGCGCCCGGCCTCGGCGTCGAACTCGAACAGGGGGAACTCCGTCACCCACAGGAAGGCATGGCGATCCGTGGGAATCAGTTCGTAGTTGCGCGCGAGCTCCAGGCGCAGCGCCCCGAGCGCCGCCTCGGCCACCTTGCGGGGCGCGGCGATGAGCAGCGCCAGGCCGCCTTCGGCGAGCCCCAGGCGCTCGGCCGCCCAGGCCATCTCCTCGGGGCCGAGCGCGTCCTTCACCTGGAACGCCAGCTCGCCGGCCCGATTGCGCAAGGTCAAGACGCCGGCGGCACCGAAGCGCCGCGCCAGCTCGCTCCAGCCGTCCACCTGCTTGCGGCTCGCCTCCGCGGCGCCCGGCACGGCGAAGCCGCGCACCACGCCGCCCTCCTCGACCGTCTGTCGGAAGGCCCGGAAGCCGCTCGCGCCCAGGCGCTCGCTCAGGTCGGCGATCGAGAGGTCGAAGCGCAGGTCCGGTCGGTCCGAGCCGTAGCGCGCCATCGCCTCCGCGTAGGTGAGGCGCTGGAAAGGCGGCTGGGGGTCGATCCCCACCAGGGGGAAGAGCCGGGCGAGCAGGCCCTCAACCAAGGAGATGACGTCCTCCTCCGTGATGAAGGACATCTCGACGTCGATCTGGGTGAACTCCGGCTGGCGGTCGGCGCGCAGATCCTCGTCGCGGAAGCAGCGGGCGATCTGGATGTAGCGCTCGAAGCCGGCCACCATCAGGATCTGCTTGAACAACTGGGGGGATTGCGGCAGGGCGTAGAAGCTGCCGCGATAGACCCGCGACGGCACCAGGTAGTCCCGCGCGCCTTCGGGGGTCGAGCGCGTGAGGATCGGCGTCTCGACGTCGAGGAAACCGTTCTCGTGGAAGTAGTTGCGCACCTCGAGGGTGACCTGGTCCCGGAGCAGGAAATTCTTCTGCAGCTCCGGCCGGCGCAGATCCAGGAAGCGGTAGCGCAGCCGGGTCTCCTCGCTGGCGTCCGGGGCGGCGTCGGGCGTGAAAGGCGGCGGCTCGGCCCGGGCCAGCACCTCGGCACGGTCGGGAATCACCTCCACTTTGCCGGTCGCCATGCGGGGGTTGACGTTCTCCGGCCGGCGCTCGGCGACCACTCCCTCCACTTCCACCACCCACTCGGCTCGCACCTCGGCGAGGGTCGCCGACACTTCAGGCTGGTCTTCCGGGTGCACCAGCACCTGCGCCGAACCGCTGCGGTCGCGCAGCTCGAGGAACATCACCCCGCCCAGATCGCGCCGGCGATTCACCCAGGCCGCGAGCTTCACTCGCTGGCCGATATCCTGCTCCCTCAGAGTTCCTGCCCCACGCCTTGGAATCACTGGCTATCTCCCACCTCGCGGAAGTTCCCGCTCGAAGCCCGCTCCGTTCCCACGACCTCGGTACCGCTGCCCAGGGCTTGCCGGTAGTGCTCCTTGAGACCGATGTAGCGGTCGCGGATCTCCAGGATGGCTCCTTGTTCCGCTTCCGACAACGGCCGCACCACCCGGGCCGGGACTCCCATCACCAGATGGCCGGCCGGAACCCGTTTGCCAGGAGCCACCAGGGCGCCCGCGCCCACCTGGGCTCCTTGCTCCACCACCGCGCCATCCAGCACTCGGGCGCCAATACCGATCAGCACATTGTCTTCGATGGTGCAGCCGTGGAGCATGGCGCTATGGCCCACCACCACGCCCTTGCCGAGAACGAGCGGATGCGTTTCGTGGGTGACGTGCAGGATGGTGCCGTCCTGGATATTCGAGCCGGCGCCGATGCGGATGAAGTTGACGTCTCCCCGGGCCGCGGTATGGAACCAGAAGGAAACGTCGTCACCCAGTTCGATCTCCCCCGACAGCTCGGCGCTCGGAGCCAAGAAGACCCGCTGGCCCAGAAGGGGAACTCGACCTTTGAAGGGATAGAGAGGCATCCTCGGCTTCCATCACGGTCCGCCCGTGAGAGGGGAAATGTAGCACGGCCACCGGCGGGCCCGGGGCGCCGCTCGCCTGCGGCTACAATGCGCGCGTGCCGCTTGCCCCGCCTTCACCCGCGATCGACGTGGTGATTCCCGCGCTCAACGAGGAAGCTTCTCTGCCCCGGGTGCTGGCCGATCTGCCCTGGCCTCTGCTGCGGCGTGTGGTGGTGGCCGACAACGGCTCGCGGGACCGCACCGCCGAGGTGGCGCGGGCCGGAGGCGCCGAAGTGGTACCCGCGCCACGACCCGGCTACGGCAGCGCCTGCCTCGCCGCCCTGGCCCATCTGCGCAGCACCGGGCCGCCGGCGATCGTGGTCTTCCTCGACGCCGACTACTCCGACCACCCGGACGAGCTGCCCGAGCTGGTGGCCCCCCTTCTCGCCAGCGAGGCGGAGTTGGTGATCGGCTCGCGGATTCTCGGCCGGCGCGAGCGGGGGGCCTTGCTGCCTCAGGCGCGGATGGGCAACTGGGTGGCCTGCAAGCTGATGCGCCTGCTCTACGGCCACACCTACACCGACCTCGGCCCCTTCCGTGCCGCCCTCTGGCCGGCTCTCGAGGAGCTGGGCATGCGCGACCCCGACTTCGGCTGGACTGCCGAGATGCAGGTCAAGGCGCTCAGGCACCGGCTGCGAGTGGTGGAGGTGCCAGTCTCCTATCGGCGCAGGGTCGGTGTCTCGAAGATCACTGGCACCCTGGGCGGCACCGTCAGGGCCGGCTACAAGATCCTCACCACCGTCTTTCGCTACAGCTGGGGTAAGTCATGAGCACCGCCGATTCCCGATCTCCGTCCGCAGTCCCTGCCGTGGAAGTCGAAGTGGAGGTTCGCTACGCCGAAACCGATCAGATGGGCGTGGTGCACCATTCCAATTACCTGGTGTGGTTCGAGCTGGCGCGCACTCGGCTCTGTGCCCGGACCGGTACCCCCTACCAGGAGATCGAGGAGCAAGGCTATTTCCTGGTGGTGACCGGCGTTGGCGTGCGCTATCGGCGCAGCGCCCGCTACCCGGACCGGCTGCGCATCCGCTGCCGCCTGGGGGAGCTCTCCAGCCGAGGTCTCACCTTCGTCTACGAGGTGCTGAGGGGTGAGGAGCTTCTGGCCACCGGCGAAACCGAGCATCTCTGGCTGGAACGGGCCACCGGCCGGCCCTGTCGGCCGCCCGAGAACCTGCGCCAGGCCTTCCTCGCTCTGGCCTCCGAAGACCCTTGACGCCCTTGACAAAGTCCCCCTCGCATGGTACTCCTAGAGCACCATGCGCAACTCGGATCAACCCCACGGCCAGGTCTTCAGAACGCCCCGGCGGCGACTGAGGAACGACGCCAGCTGGGACTTCGCCAGCGTCGCCGAGCCGCCCGCCGTGGAGTACGGCGCCTCCGCTTTCGCCCCTGACGCCTACGGTTTCGCCCAGCAGATCGCCCTGGAAGTCTTCCACAATCTCGGCCCCTTGGCCCGCAGTTACGCCCTTCAGGGCCGCTCCCTGACCGAGCTCGGCACTCCTCAGGAAGTGGCCGCGCGGATGGTCGCCACCCTGCCTTCCCCGTCTCCCTGGAACGACCTTCTCGGCCCTTTCTACAGCGGCGCCCAGATCAGTCGCGTGCTGGGCGGCATCTCCCGCCAGGCCCTCGCCGAGCGGCGCGAGCGCAGGACCTTGATCGCCCTGCGGACCTCGGACGGGGTCTGGGCCTATCCTGCCTTCCAGCTCGGTGACGACCACCGGCCGCTCCCCGGCCTGATCCCCCTCTGGCAGACCCTCTGCGCGAGCGGCGTCGACGATTGGAGCGCTGCCGGCTGGCTGTGTTCTCCGCTGGCTTCCTTGAGCGGCAAGAGCCCGGCCTCCTGGCTGCGCGAAGGTGGAGAGCCGGAAGCCGTGCTCCCCCTGGCCCGGGAAGCCGCCCATCGCTTCGCCCAATAGAGCGCCTTGAGCCGCCAGCAAGACCCGAGCTTGCCCGAGCCCCCGAGCGACCCGGCCGAGCTCGAGGCTTTTCCGCGCTACCGGCTGGAGCCCCAGGCTCCCCTCTTCCGCGTAGTGCTGCGCCAGCGCCAACCCTGGTGGTTCGGCAGCGACGGCTCCGGCCGGTTCGATCTCCGCCCTCCCTCCGGCACTTGCTACACTTCGAGCGATCCCCTTTCCGCCTTGCTCGAGGTGATCGGTCCCGACCGTCTGGGTGGTGCCGTGAGCACCCGCTTCCTCGCCGAGCGCCGGCTCTGTCGCCTGAGCGTGCCCGAAGCGCGTGAGCTCGCCGACCTGGGCTCCCGCCGCGCCGCCGGCTTCGGCATCACCCACGAGATCCACACCCTGGTGCCGTATCGCTTGCCCCAGCTCTGGGCCGCTCGACTGGCCGAAGCCGGCGCCGAGGGAGTGCGCTATTTCCTGAGGCACGATCCAGCCGCCCGCGCCGGCTTCGCCCTTTTCGGGCCGGCAGGCCTGCGCGAGGACTGGCCGGCCGAGCCCGGCGAGGAGATCGGCCCGGAGCTCGAGGACCGACTGGAAGCCGAATGCGGCGTGAGCGTCCTCGAGGTTCCGGGGGCCAGAGAGCTGGTCTGGGTGGACGATCCCTCCTGATATCCTCGCCGGATGCTGCGCAGGCTGAGCCTCACCACCGCCGGAGAGAGCCACGGGCCCGGGCTCACCGCCGTGCTCACGGGCTTGCCCGCAGGTCTAGCAGTCGACTTCGGCCTGCTCGAGCGGGAGCTCGGCCGCCGCCAGCACGGCTTCGGCCGCGGTGGCCGGATGAAGATCGAGCACGATACCGCCGAGATCCGGGGTGGACTGCGCGGCGGTGAGACGCTCGGCTCGCCGCTGGTGCTGTGGATCGCCAACCGCGACTATCCCACCTGGCAGGAGGTGATGAGCCCCACCGGCCCCCTCGACCCGCAGCGAGTCGAGCAGCGCCGGTTGAAGACGCCGCGCCCAGGCCACGCGGATCTCGCCGGCGGCCTCAAATACCTGCGCCGAGATCTGCGCGACCTCCTCGAGCGGGCCTCGGCCCGCGAAACCGCCGCCCGCGTGGCAGCCGGGACCTTCGCCAAGATGCTGCTCGCCGAGTTCGGCGTGCGCCTGGCGAGCGGGGTGCTCTCGCTCGGCTCGGTCGGCGCCGACGACGGCCCCGCCCGCTGGGAGGAGCTCCAGGCGGTGGACGATGGCTCGCCCCTGCGGGCGATTCGCCGGGAGCGGGAGCCCGAGATGGTGGCCCTGGTAGACCAGGCCCGGCGAGCCGGCGACACTCTCGGCGGAGCAGTGGTGGTGGCGGCCCGGGGCGTGCCGCCCGGCCTCGGCTCGCACGTCCAATGGCACGAGAAGCTCGACGGCCGCCTGGCCCAGGCGCTGATGTCGATCCCCGCGATCAAGGCGGTCGAGATCGGCTCCGGGATCGCCGCCTCCCGCGGCTTCGGCAGCGCCGCCCACGACGCCATCGAGCGCCGCGCGGACGGCGCCTGGCACCGCCCCACCAACCGCGCAGGCGGCCTCGAAGGTGGCATCACCAACGGCGAGGACGTGGTGGTGACGCTCTACAAGAAACCTATCGCCACCCTGGTGCAAGGCATGCCGAGCGTCAACCTCGACACCCTCCAGGCGGTCACCTCCCAGTACGAGCGTAGCGACATCACAGCCCTGCCGGCAGCCGGAGTGATCGGCGAAGCGATGATGGCCCTGGTTCTGGCCGACGCCCTGCTCGAAAAGCTGGGAGGGGATTCCATGCCCGAGCTCCAGGCCCACTACCAGGCCACCCTCGCCCAGCAACGAGCCTGGCCGCGGGGTTGAAGTCCAGGTCTGAACGCTCGCAAGACGAGCTAGTGTTCGCCAAGATCCGCCCAGCGGACCCATTCGCAGGGTAGCTGGTTGAAGTCGCGATCCTCCGTGATGACGGTTGCCCCCAGATGGCGAGCGTGGCTGGCGATCAGAAGGTCAGCGTCCCTCTTGTCGAGGCCGACTCCCTTCTCTCGAAGCTCGGCCCAGTGCTGAGCAGCGCTCCGCCAGATCTCGCGAGTGAAATCGTGCCAGAGGCAGCGAGACATCAGCTCCTCCAGGTCCTCGAGCTGGCGCGTCGCTTTCCTGGAGAAGAGCCACCGCCAGACCTCGTAGGCCGCCATCGGACAGATCACGACTTCGCACTGCCGACAAGCCTGGCTGAAACCCTCCAGAGCCTGCGGGTCTTTTTGCAGCAGCCGAGAGATGGCGTTGGCGTCGAGAGAGTAGCGCAAGGCGCTGCTCACTCAGCCGGGTCGAGCCCAAAGGAGGGTCGGCTCGCCGCCATGTCCGCCCTCAGCTCATCCCACCACTGGGAGCCCATCTCGTCGGGCGTCCCCTTCCACCTTTCGATGAGTGCCAGCAGTCTCTCGTTGGGCTCTGTACCGCTCGAGTCCGAGGTCGCGACCGACTTGGCCGGCCTCCCCCACGGCCCACGCGCCACCTGGCCACGAGGCATGGGCGGGTCGAGAGACCCCGAGAAGATGCCAGAGCCTCCGAGAATCTGTCGCTCTCCCCTGACGGCCAGAGCCGGTGCCTTGAGAGGGCGCAGGCTGAGCGCCAGCGCTCCACGAGTCTCAGTCATCCTGAACCTCCCAGTCGAACAGCCGCCACAGTGCACGGAGCCGGTCGTAGAGGTCTGACAAGTCCTCTCGAAGAGGTGAGTCTAGGTTCGAGCTGGTTGCCTGGATCGACAAGTAGGTCCATCCAGCTCTCCACTCCGAGGGTTCCAACCAGACTCTCGTTGAACGCCCCCGCAGAGGATCGTCGAAACGAGCCAAGAGGCTGCCTTGAACTCTGCTTCCGAACTGCTCTGCGAGCTGGTTGCAAAGGCTCTCCTCGGTGAGCGTCAAAGAGGGGGGAGGCGGCTGGGGAACCTGACCCTGAAAGAGAACTGTGCGTTTGTTCAACCGGCATTCGGGAAGAACCCCTAGAACCGCCGGTTCAAGAACCACCAGGACGTCAGTCAGGAGCTGGTAGTCACTCCAGCTCGGGTACCAGAGCGTGACGTCAAGACCATGAAACCCTACTCGGACCTGACCTCGCTGCTCTTGGAAGCTGGCACCGATCACCCATTCAGAGGGCTTCGCGCTGGCCAGTGCGGCGGTCAGGCTGGCGGGATCGAGACTGAAGCCACTCAGGGTCTTGCAAACACTCCTCTGAAGGGCGGAAGCCGCCTGCTGAAAATCAAAGGCCGGCTCAGCGAAGGCAAGACTCACATTCAGGGAAGCTGATGCTTGATCCATGGGTATGGGCTCGCAGGCTGCTCTCGTGCCGGCGCGGTCAGAATTCCGTTCTTGATTGTACTACCGGGCCAGCATCACCAGGGCGGCGCCGGCGGCCATCAGGACCACGGCGAGGATTCCTCGGGGGTTGATCGATTCGCCGAACAGGACCGCTCCGGCAGCGACGGCGGAGGCGTTGCCGACGGCCCGCTTGAGCGTTTCCACGACCGAGACCGAGACCAGCTTCAAGGCCGCGAGCTGGGTACCGAGGGCGAAGCTGCCTACCGCGAGCGCCACCGCCAGCACTGCTGGCGCCCGGCGCACTTCTGCCACCGCGCTCAGCTGGCGCCGGAAGGCCAGCACCAGCAGTGTCGAGGCCGCCACTCCCGAGAGCAGGATCAGCCCATGGGTGGGCTCGTTCGACGCCTCCATGGCGCGCTTGTCGAAGGAGATGGTCGCCGCCCACATCAGGGCCGTGGCGGTCATCAACAAGGTGCCGGACAGGTAGCGCCGATAGCCCCCCTCGCCGCCGTTCGCCCGGGTCGCGCTCGAATGCAGCATCACCGCTCCCGCGACCACCAGCACGATCCCCAACCAGCGCCAGGCCGACGGCACCTCGGAGAGCAGCGGGATGGCGAAGAGAGTTGCGAAGACAGGCGTCAGCGACAAGAGGGGAATGGTGAGCGAGAGCGGCGCCCGCTTGAACGACTCGAAGAAGCACAGATTGGCGACCACGTTGAGCAGGATCGAAGCGATCGCCGCCGGCCAATAGCCCTCGCGCAAGGAGCTGCCGCCCCGCAGCCAATACCATGCTGCGAAGAAAGGCAGGCTGCCCAGGGTGAGCCAGAAGAGCAGGGCGAGCGAGGACATCTTGCCCACGAGATACTTGCGGGTGAGGTCCAGACCGGCCCAGCCCAGGCTGGTGGCGATCGCCAGGCCGAGACCGGCAGCAGGAAGGTTCATCGACGGCGGAGCCTATAACAGCCGTCCCGGCTCGGCGCGGCCGACCTCAGGGCCGCAGCCACCGGCCCTGCGCCAGACCGCTGCCGAGCCAGGGTAGACTTGCCCGCCATGAAGCTCGCTCCCGAGTTCCTGGCCGACCTTCTGACCCGCCGGAACCGCATTACCCCGGATCAGGCCTTCGAGATCAAGAAGGAGGCCAAGCTGCTTCCCGGGCGCTCGCGCACCGCGCGCGCCTACGAGCAGAACGCCATCGCCTACGAGCTGGTCCAGGGCCTGCGCCTGCCGCTCAAGGGTCGGCCCGGCAGCTTCGTCAACGAGATCGAGATCGGCCAAGCGATCGCCGAGGACGCCGGCCTGGAATTCCTGCGCATCGACACCCTGAACCTCGATGCGGACCTGATCGAGTCGCGGATGTCGCGCCCCTTCGCCCGGCGCCACCGCATGATCCCCCTCGATCTGGTCAACGGCCGTCTGCGCGTGGCCTGCGCCAACCCGTTCGACCTCGAAGGCATCGACCAGTATCGCCGACTGGCCGGCCGCGACGTCGAGCTGGTGGTGGCCACCGAGCCCGAGATCCTCAAAGCCATCACCGAGTTCTACGGCCTGCGCCATTCGGTGAAGAAGGCCGAGCGTGAGCTGGTGGCCGGCATCGACCTCGGCAACCTCGAGCAGTTGGTGGCCATGAAGAGCGAGTCCGAGATCGAAGCCTCGGACCAGCACGTGGTCAACGCCGTGGAGTTCATGCTGCAGCACGCCTACGACAGCCGGGCGAGCGATATCCACGTCGAGCCCAAACGCGAGGACAGCCTGATCCGCTTCCGCATCGACGGCGTGCTGCACGACATCCAGCGCATGCCCAGAGTGGTGCACCGCGCGGTGGTCTCGCGGATCAAGACCATGGCCCGGCTGGACATCGCCGAGAAGCGGCGCCCCCAGGATGGGCGCATCAAGACCACCCGCGGTGGCAAGGAGATCGAGCTGCGCGTCTCCACCCTGCCGGTCGCCTTCGGCGAGAAGATCGTGATGCGCATCTTCGACCCCGAAGTGCTGATCCAGGACCTCTCGGGCCTCGGCTTCTACCCGGACGAACTCGCCCATTTCCAGGACTTCATCAGCCGCCCCCACGGCATCGTGCTGGTCACCGGCCCCACCGGCTCGGGCAAAACCACCACGCTCTACTCGGCACTCAAGATCATCTCCAACCGCGAGCAGAACATCACCACCATCGAAGACCCGATCGAAATGGTCTACGAGGACTTCAACCAGGTGGCGGTGCAGACCAAGATCGACATCAGCTTCGCAAGCGCCCTACGACACATTCTGCGTCAGGATCCGGACATCATCATGGTGGGCGAGATCCGCGACGGCGAAACCGCCCAGTACGCCATCCAGGCCGCCCTGACCGGCCACCTGGTGTTCTCCACCCTGCACACCAACGACGCCCCCACCGCGATCACCCGCCTGGCGGACCTCGGCATCGAGCGCTTCCTGATCAACTCCACGCTGGTGGGAGTGGTCGCCCAGCGCCTGGTGCGCAAGGTCTGCCCGCACTGCGCCGCGGATCGCTATCTGTCGGCCGACGAGGCTCAGACTCTGAGGCTCGCCGTGCCTCCCGGCAAGAAGGTCAAGGCCCGCGAAGGCAACGGCTGCTTCGAATGCCGCTCCACCGGCCACCTCGGCCGCACCGGTGTGTTCGAGGTGCTGGCGGTCGACGACGCGGTCAAATCCCTGGTGCTCGAGGGTGCGGACGCCTCTCGGATCAAGCGGGAAGCGGTGAAGAATGGCATGCGCACTCTGCGCCAGAGCGCCCTGCGCAAGCTGGCCGAGGGCATCACCAGCTTCGAAGAGGTGGTGCGGGTAACGGCGCTCTAGCAGCCCCGGAGAGCCGCCGAGCTTAGGCCGCGAAACGGTCGCGCTCGCACAGGGCGCTCGCCAGCATCGCCGGATCGGTGGCCACCGAGCTGCGCGCGGGAGCCAGCGAGGGGAGCTCGGGCACCGGCACCAGGTCGTAGAGGAGGGGCGTGTCCGGACCGAGGAACGCCGAATGCAGCCCCGGCCACGAAGCGGCCGGCAGGGTGCGCTCCAGGAGGTCCGTCGATCCGAGCTCCACCTTGATCGGCCAGGACTCTTCCCGGTGCGGGGCCAGGGTCATCGCGGCCAGGCCGCCGCGGCCCAGCACATAGGCCCGACGGCGCAGCCGGAAGTGGCTCACCTCGGCCTGGAAGGAACCGAGGTGGGGCCCTTCGCCGCGGGTCGGAGCCGCCAGGGAGGCACGCACTTCCAGGCTCCCCCGGGCCCGCACCCGCCAATTCCAGGCTCCGGTCGTCGCTTCCGGGCTCAGCGTCCGGGGGTAACGGAAGCCCGCTCGGCTCGCTCGACGGCCGAGCAGCCAGGCGAGCGGCGCCGCCCAGCCGGGAACCCAGTTGCGCCAGAACAACACCGAGGGCACGCCTTCTTCGTCGAGGACGTAGAAAGCCAGGGTCAGCTGTTCGTGCGAGAACGAGAGCAGCGGCAGTGCCGCCAGCCGGGTTCCGTGGTGGCGAAAGCACAGTGCCGAAACGAAGCAACGGCTGGCGCCTTGCCATTCGTGGGTCTCGAAGCGCAACGGGCGCGGCGCTTCGGGCAGAACCGTGGCCGGCAGGGCCCAGTTGAGGAACAGGCAGTCCCGGGCCGAAGTCTCGAGCTTCATCAAGGCGTTGCGTCCGGGTGGTGGTCGAGGTCTGCCGGTGTTGGCCGGCTCCGGCAACGATAGCGCCGCCCCCCGGGGGGCGCAAGGGGCGGAGGTCGCACCTGCGTGACCTTGCTAAGCTTCCTCCTCTGTGCTCAAGGAGGTCAGCCCATGCATCGAGCATCGTCCCTGCTTCTCTTCGCCCTCTCGCTCGCCCTGGAACCAGCCGCAGCCTGGGCCGCGGGAGCCCCTCCCCTGCCCGCCCTCCCGGCCGGTGCCGAGGCGGCCGCGCGCCTGATCGACCGCCCCACCCTCGAAGCGCCGATCCGCTTCCTGGCCGACGACCTCCTCGAAGGCCGCGGCCCGGCCACCCGGGGCGACGAGCTCACTCGCCTCTACCTCGCCGAGTCCCTGCAGCTTCTGGGGCTCGAGCCGGGTGCCGCCGACGGCAGCTGGCAGCAGCGCGTTCCGGTGGTGAGCGTCGCCGCCCAGGCGCCAGAGAAGTGGCATTTCGACGCCGCCGGCAAGGGAGTGGATCTCGCCTGGTCCCAGGACTACATCGCCGGCAGCGGCGTGCAGGCGGCTGAATCCGGCTTCGCCAACGCCGAGGTGGTTTTCGTCGGCTACGGTATCCAGGCCCCCGAGTACGGCTGGGACGACTTCAAGGGCCAGGACCTCTCCGGCAAGGTGCTCCTGATGCTCAACAACGATCCAGACTGGGATGCCAACCTCTTCGAGGGCGGCCGCCGGCTCTACTACGGGCGCTGGACCTACAAATACGAGAGCGCCGCCCGCCAGCACGCCGCCGCGGCCATCATCCTCCACACCACCCCCTCCGCCGGCTATCCCTGGCAGGTGGTGCAGAGCTCCTGGACCGGCCCCCAGTTCGAGCTGCCGGCCGCCGGGGAGCCGCGCGTGCAGGTGAAAGCCTGGGCTACCGAGGAGTCGGTGCGCCGGCTGCTTTCGGCCGCCGGCAAGAACCTCGACAGCCTGCTCACAGCGGCCCGCAGCAAGGATTTCCATCCGGTTCCGCTCGGCCTGCGTACATCGCTACAGCTCACGAACGAAGTGCGCCAGCAGGAGACCGGCAACGTGCTCGGCCTGCTCCGTGGCTCGGACCCCAAGCTCTCCCGGGAGGTGGTGGTGCTCTCCGCCCACCACGACCATTTCGGCAAGGCCCCGGGCCCGGAGGGCAAGGACACCATTTTCAACGGTGCGGTGGACAACGCCTCCGGCGTCGCCATGGTGATGGCCATGGCCAAGGCCGCCGCCGCCCTGCCCACCCGCCCCAAACGCTCTCTGCTCTTCGCCTTCGTGGCCGCCGAGGAGCAGGGTCTGCTGGGCTCGAAGTACCTGGCAGCGAACCCGCCGATTCCGCCCGGCCGGATGGCCGCCAACATCAACCTCGACAGTGCCAACATCTGGGGCGCCACCCGCGACGTCACCTCGATCGGCCTGGGCAAGAACAGCCTGGACGACCTCGCCCGGGCCTTCGCCACCGCCCAGGGGCGCGTCCTCTTGGGGGACCAGTTCCCGGACAAGGGCCACTTCTACCGCTCGGACCAGCTCAACTTCGCCCGCATCGGCGTGCCGGCCCTCTATCTCAAGGGCGGCACGGACTTCGTGGACCATCCCGGAGACTGGGGCAAGCAGCAGGTGGAGGGCTGGACCGAGGTGCACTATCACCAGCCCAGCGACCAGTACAGCCCGTCCTGGAATTTCGACGGCATGATCCAGGACACCCGGCTCGCCTTCTTCGTGGCCCTGGCGGCGGCGGAAGCGGATACACCGCCCACCTGGAAGCCGGGAGACGAGTTCGAGGCCACCCGCAAGGCAGCGCTCGCCGCAGCGGGCCCGTAGCAGCCCGGACTCAGGCTGGTTGCAGGTCGAGAGAGCGGCCGAAGAGCTCGAGCGAGAGCTCTTCGGCCCGCGCCCGGCAGCGCTCGGCCAGGGCGAGCTTCGTCGCCGGCGGCAAGAAGCTGTGGTCGATGGCCGAGAGAGCGAGTTCGGTGAGCTCTCGTGGCCCGTAGCCGAAAGCCCCGGCGAGGCGCAGGTATTCGTCCGTCAGGGTGGTGTTGAACAGGGGCGGGTCGTCCGAGTTGATCGAGACCGCCACTCCCGCCTTCCGGAGCGCCTCGAAGGGATGGGCGGCGAGCGCCGGGCTCACCCCCAGGCAGACGTTCGAGCTGGGGCTCACCTCGAGGGGGATGCCGAGGCGGGCAAGCCCCGCAACGAGACCCGGATCCTCCACCGCCCGCACCCCGTGGCCGATGCGCTCGGCGCCCAGCAGCTCGAGGGCGGCGCGAATGGACTCCGGGCCACCGTGCTCGCCGGCATGGGCCACCCGGTGGAGACCGGCGGCCGCCACTGCCTGATAGTGGGCGACGAAGGGATCCGGCGGATAGCCCGCCTCCATCCCGCCGAGGCCGAAGGCCACCACCTCGCCGCTCGCTCCCCGGCGCGGCCCGGCGAGCGCCCACTCCACCGTCCAGTCCGCGCGCTCGAGCGGAGAGTTGCGCACGATGTCCGGAATCCAGCCCACCCGCACGCCCCAGCGTCGCTCGCCCTCGGCGGCCGCCTCGGCCAGGGCCTGGCGGATCGCCTCGCCGTCCCGGCCGCCTGCCAGATGGGTCGAGATCGAGAAATGGACTTCGCTCCAGGCCACGTTCTGCCGCGCCTGCTCGGCCAGGAAGTCGAGCGCCAGGCGATGGAAGTCCTCGGGCTCCACCAGGCAGCTCGAGCAGGCGAGATAGACCTCGATGAAGTGGGGGAAGCCCTGGAATTGGAACCAGCGGGAGAGGCCGGCCGCGTCGTCGGCCGGCAGGCTCACGCGGCGACGCCGGGCGAGCTCGAGGAGGGTCCGGGGCTGGATCGAGCCTTCGAGATGCACGTGCAGCTCGACCTTCGGCAGGCCGAGGGCGAAGGCCGCCAGAGCGGGCTCGCTCATCGCCCCGGGAAGCGGCCGGCCAGGCGTCGGATCACCGGCTCGGGGATCAGCCCTCGCAGATTGCCGCCGAGCGAGAAGACTTCCTTCACCAGGCGGCTCGAGAGGTAGCTGTAGTCCTGGCTCGGCATCATGAACACGGTCTCCACCCGGGGATTCAGGCGACGGTTCATCAGCGCCATCTGAAACTCGTACTCGAAATCGGAGACCGCGCGCAGGCCGCGGATCACCGCCCGTGCCCCCACCTGGTCCATGAAGTCCACCAGCAGGCCGGAGAAGGCCATCACCCGGCAGCCGGGTCGATCGGCGAGCAGCTCGCTGATCATTTCCACCCGCTCGGCGGCCGAGAAGAGGGGATCCTTCCCTTCATTGTGCAGGACGGCCACCAGGATGTCGTCGAACAGCGGCCGGCAACGGTCGATCAGGTCCAGATGACCGTTGTGGATGGGATCGAAACTGCCGGGGTAGACCGCGATCTTCTCGCTCACGGCAGGATCTCCGCCAGGTCGAAAGTCACCACGTTGAAGGCGGCGTCGGTGGCCCGCAGCAGCACCATCTGCCCGGCCTCCGGCGCTTCGAGCTCCAGGGTCTCGCTGCGCCCGTCCACCATGCCGTCCACCGGCACCACGGGCTTCCACGGGCCGGCAGCCCGGCTCAGCACCAGCTCGCGCAGCGGCGAGCCGGCGTCGCGCAGCGTGACCCGCAGCTTTTTGCCCTCGCGGCGCACCGCTTCGAGGGCCGGCGGGGTGTGGTCGATGGTGACCGGCGGGCTCACCTGGCTGGCAGCGAGGGCACCGGCATCGGGCGGCTCCTCGCCGGCGGTGAGGCGGAAGCGGTAGACGCCATCGGGGAGCGCCAGGGCGTCGAAGCCGAAATAGCTCTCCTTGATGTTCTCGGCCACCGTCACCCAGGCGCCGCCGCTCGCCCCTTGCAACTCGAGCTTGTAGCGCAGGGCATCGCCGTTGGGATCGCTCGCCTCCCACTTGAAGCTCTGGTAGCCGTGCTTCCAGAGGGTCTTGGTGCGGCCGCCGGCTTCGTCGCCGCCATCGGCCGGCACCAGGGTGGTGAACAGGCCGTCGCGGTTGGGATGGGCCGGCTCGAAGGCCTGGCTGCCCGGGTTGAAATTCGCCGGCACCGTCAGCTGGCCGGGATCGAGCGCCGAAAAGGATTTGATCGCCGGCCGCAGATTCTCCTGGCGATAGGCGAGGCTGAGCTCGTAAAGCCGAGGGGTCGCGCCGCCCTTGCTGCCCAGCTCGGCCCGCCATTGCACGTAGCGGCCCAGGGGCAGAGCGGCGAGCGAGACCTCGCTACCGCTCGCCACCCCCGCCCAATCCGACCAGGTGGCGTCCGGATCGGCGCTCATGCCGCTGCGGGCGGTCACGCGCAGGGTGGTGCCGGCCGGGGTCTCGCCCAGCCAGTGCAGCGTGCCGAAGCGCGCCGGGTTGCCGGCATCGAGCACCGTCGAGGTGTAGGTGCCGCTCTGCTCCCTGGCGCTCAGGCGCTGGTAGACGGCGCCGGCGTTGGTGGTGACCAGCGCCAGCCCGCCACCCGGCTCGGGCGTTAAGGCCGCGATCTGGCGGTCGTCGACGGTGGCGGCGAGCACCGAGGTGCTGCCGTCCAGGGTCCAGAGCTTGCCCTCGACGCCGGTACCGACCCACAGCTGCCCATCCCGAACCAGCAGAGCGTAGACGGTGGCATCGGCGAGGGTGGTCACGGCCTCCACAGCACCGTCCGTGCCCAGGCGGAGGATCTGGCTTCGGGCCCCGCCCTTGGCTCCCCGCCGCAGGGGCGGAGAGCCTGCGCCGGGCTCCGCCTCGTCGCCGAAGGTCACGGTGACGGCTGCGTCGTCGCCGGCGTCGGCCGTGGAGGCTTCGGCGCTGGAACCCGCCTTGGGCGTCTCGTGGGCCAAGAGGCTCGCTTCCGAAGCCACCGCCGCCGCCCACACCGTGCCGTCCCCGGCCGGGGCGAAGGCCACGATTTCCGGCTGGCTGGCGTCGTAGAGGGTGCGCGCCTTGCCGTCCGGCGAGAGGCGGAGAATCAGCCCGCTCTCCGCCGTGCCCACCAGCACGTCGCCGCCCGGCAGCAGGGCGAGGGAGCGCAAGTGAGTCTCCGGGCTGTCGTAGAGCACGCTGCCCTGGCCGGCGGCGCTCACCTTGTAGAGCTTGCCCTGGGTGCCGGTCGCCACCAGCAGGGAGCCGTCCGCCGCCCTCTCGAGGGCCCAAATGTACGTCTCCCCGGGGTCGAAGTAGACCTCGGCCTTGCCACCGGCGATGCGGTACACCTTGCCCTTGGGCGAAGTGGCCGCAAACACGCTGCCGTCGGCTTCCGCGCGCACCGCGAAGACCGCCGGCTCGGGCGCGGTGAAGAGGGTCTCCACACTGCCCTTGCGGCTGAGCTTCAGCACTTTCCCGCTGTTACCGGTGCCGAGCACCCAGCCGTCCGGCAGAGCGGCGGCCGAGAGCACGAAGGGCTCATCCACCCCGGCCAGGCGCTGGTAGCGATCCGCCAGCTGCAGGCGGCCGAGCGCGTCCACGCTCACTCCCGCCGCCGTTCCGGCCTGGAAGGCCTCGCGCGTTTGTACCTCGAAATGCTTGACCGGCGTCGCCCACACGGGCAAGCTGCCGGCCAGCCACAGCCAGCCCCCAAGCGCCCTCATTCTCATCCCTTCGCTCCTCTAGCCACCCGTCCCCGCCACCCGGGGCCTGGGCGCCGGCTCCATCGACACCGGCTCGCCCGCACCATCGAGAATCTCGATCTCTACTCGCGCCTGGCCGCGAATCGGCACGCCGACGTCCAGCACTTCCCGTTGCAGCAAGGCCGTGCGCAGCGGCGAGCCGCTCTCCGAGCCCGCCGGCGAGCTGCCCAGGAGGCTCCTCAACGAGCCCGGCAGCTGCGGCAGCGGCTGTGGCGTGACGAGCAGGATCCGGTCGATGCCGCGCGCGCTGCGCAGCGCGCTGAGTACCGCTGCGAGCATCGCATCGACGAGCTCCGCGCGGCTCTCGGGCGGCAGCAGCGACGCAAGCCGCGTCTTGCCCTGCTCGCGGCCGCGCAGCGGCACGATGGCACAGGTCTTCACGACGCCCTCCGCAGGCGCGGCGCATCGCGCAGCCGGTCCGCGAAGTCGAGCACTGCACGTGCCAGCCGCTCGCGATCCTCGATCTCACGCATCAGCGTCGGCACCGCGATGCTCGGCACGGACAGTTGCGCGGCCAGCGCTGCGTCGGCGACGTCGAGTACGAAGCCGTCGATGAGGCCGTGGTAGTGCGCGGCCACTGCGAGCGCGCCCGGCTCCAGACCGAGTTCGCGCATGAGCTTGGCCGTCGGCCCCTTCACGGCCGCGCCGGCGATCAGCGGCGAGACGGCGAGCACGGGAGCGGTGCTGGCCGCGAGGGCCGCTCGCAACCCGGGCATCGCGAGCATCGGGTCCACGCTGAGGTAGGGATTCGACGGGCAGATGACCACCGCGTCGAGTTCCCGGCTGCGCAGCAGCGCCAGGGCGTCGGGATTGGGTCGCGCGACCGCGGCGCCCTCGTAGCGCAGGCCGCGCACCGCCGGTTCGCAGCGCTCGCGCACGAAATAGTGCTGGAACTCGAGCGTGCCGCGCTCGCAGTCGACGAGCGTGCGCACGGGATCGTCCGACATCGGCCAGATGTGCGTCGCGAGCCCGAATGCCCGTGCGAGCTCGGCGCAGATGCTTCCGAGGGGTTCGCCGGCCGCGCGGCGGCGCGGGCGCTCGACGTGCACCGCGAGGTCGCGATCCCCGAGGCGGAACCAGGCCGGGCCCCCGAGCCGCGCGATCTCCGCGTGGAAGTTCCAGCTCTCGTCCGCTCGACCCCAGCCGGTGTCGGGATTGACGACGCCGGCCAGCGCATAGAGCACCGAATCGAGGTCCGGCGAGATGGCGAGGCCGAGGTGCCCGAAGTCGTCGCCGGTGTTGACGAGCACCGCGAGCGCGCCCGCTGGCAGAGCCCGCTGCAGTCCGAGCGCGAGCTTGGCCCCGCCGACGCCGCCGGACAGGGCGAGCACGGATGGAGCCTCGAAGCGCGGCGCAGCATTCAACGAAACAGGTCCTCAGCCAAGGGGCGGACGAGCGACTGCCCATCCACCTCGGGCGCCTGCCAGTTTAGCCCTCTCACCCGCACCGCGGGCGTCCCCTCGGCAGCCTCCCCCATCGCGAGCCCGGCGCCGGCGGCGATCGCGTCCGCGAGGGCGACCTGGGTGGTCTCCAGCACGCGACCGTGCAGGTCGTGCCCTCCCCGCAGATCGAGGATCGCGGGCAGCCCCGCGACGCCCAGTGCGACGTTGACCACGCCATTGCGCCAGGGGCGCCCGAAGCTGTCGCTGACGATCACGCCGACCCGCACGCCCGCGAGCGTGGCGAGCGCGTCGCACAGCAGCCGCGCGCTGCGATCGGGATCGACGGGCAGCAGCAGCACGACGTCCGCGCCCGGACGACGCGGCAAGTTCGAGCGATCGATGCCGGCATTGGCCATGACATGACCGCGGTGATGACGCGTGATCAGCACGTTGCGCTCGGCGCGCAGCACGTCGCTCGATTCGCGCAGCACCGCCTCGACGAAGCGCGCATCCTTCGCGCAAGTGATCGCCAGTTCG
Organism: uncultured Acidobacteriota bacterium; assembly: GCA_937867335.1. GTDB lineage: Bacteria > Acidobacteriota > Thermoanaerobaculia > Multivoradales > SZUA-115 > JAXLQX01. Next base: position 887 of record CALMKX010000220.1, on the reverse strand, counting down.
CTCGCGCGCGCGGACGGCTCGATGCTGTCGAGCGGCACGTAACGCCCCTCGGCTTTGGATACGATCTTCTGCGCGACGGCGCCGTTGAGCTGCTGGTGTGCGATCGCGCGCGCCAGTGATTCGAACGGCGAGCGTTGCAGCTGTGGCTCGAGTCCGTAGCGGCCCGCCGCCTTCACGACCGCGGCCATCACCGGGCAGGTGCGCAATGCCGCGTAGTGGCCGGGCCGGGTGCGCGGCTTCGACGGCAGTGGCTTCAGCGCTGGCATGTCGGGCAATAGTAGGTCGAACGCGCGCCGTGCACGAGCACGCGGATCGGCGTGCCGCAGCGCCGGCAGGGCTCGCCGGCGCGTTCATACACGTACAGCTTCTGGCGGAAATATCCGGGCGAGCCTTCCGGATTCACGTAGTCGCGCAGCGTGGTGCCGCCGGCGCGGATGGCCATGCGCAGCACGGTGCGGTTCACCATGGACACGATGAGCAGCCGGCCGTCGATCTCGAGGGTCACGTCGACGGAATCGGGCTGCGCATGCAGCGCCCCTCGGGACGGAATGCTGATGCGCCGATCAGCCTGCCAGCCCTTGGCCACGTAGCTCAGGCTGCAGTCGGCGCCGCTGGGATAGTGGCACGCGAGCACGAGCACACAATTCGGCAGGGATCTGACGCCGTGCAGGGTCACGCCGATGCTGGGCCCGGACTCGAAGACGGGGGCTGCCACGTAGTCCAACGTGATCGCCAAGTGGCTGTCGAGTTGGCGAAACCGGTCGTCGTCGCGATCGGCTTCCTGATAACGCAGGGAGGCCTCCGATTGCAGCTCGGTGCACCACAGCGACACGCGGACGTCCTGGACCTCGGTGGCCGTCGTACCCGCGAGAGCCTCGATGGTCCCC
>CALMKX010000219.1 GCA_937867335.1 uncultured Acidobacteriota bacterium | reverse complement strand
CACGCGTCCTTCCCGAAATCCTGTCGGGCGAAAAGATCAGCGCGCTCGCCGTCACCGAGCCCAATGGCGGCTCCGACGTTGCCAATCTCACCACCACCGCGCGGCGCGACGGCGACCATTTCGTCGTCAACGGCACCAAGACCTTCATCACCTCGGGGATGCGTGCGGACTATCTCACCGTCGCGGTCCGCACCGGCGGCGAGGGCGGCGGCGGCATCTCGATGCTGCTCGTCCCCGGCGACACGCCGGGCCTCAGCCGCACCCCGCTCCCCAAGATGGGCTGGTGGGCGTCCGACACCGCGACACTCTATTTCGACGAATGCCGGGTGCCGGTGGGCAATTTGCTCGGCGAGGAGAATCGCGGCTTCAAGCTCGCCGCGCGCAGCGCAGCGAACTCATCCAGCAAATCGCCCAAGCTCTTGCCCTCCGATTCCCGAAGCTGCGCAAAACGGTCAAACGGCGGAAACGCCACCCCCTCGCCATGAAGTAACAAGTGTTCCACGCGCGGCATCCAATCCGCCCGCTCGCCGTGCACCAGGTGCCCCATCACATCGAACGCGCTCCGGAGGTCCGTTTCAAAGAGGGCGGTGCCGTTCTCTCGGGCAACCACCTCGTCGGCCTCCAGCAACAGCGGCGGTAGCGACGCGCTGGCGGTCAGCTGGTAGCCGCCATCGTGGCCACGGTCGGAGGCGATGGCGTAGCCGAGCGAACGCAGGCGCTCGATGTCACGGCGTAGCGTCCGGTCGGACACCTCCAGTCGGGCGGCCAGTGCCGGTCCGCTCCACCGCAGGTTGTGCTGCAACAGCGACAGCAACCGCAGCAGCCGGGCGCTCGTCGACATACCGGCACAGTCTCCCATGTTGCGGACAGATTCTGACCGTAATGCCGGTCATGATCGACCGATGACCGACATCACGACCTCCGAACGCCACGACCTGGTGGAGACCCTGCGGAGCTTCGCAGCCCTGTCGAACCTCTCGATCGTGGTCCAGCCGGAAGTGAAGGGCACGGTCACTGTGGAACTCGACAACGTGCCCTGGGACCAGGCCCTCGAGCAGATCCTGAAGGTCAACAAGCTGGGCTACGAGCTCGAGGGCACCGTGATGCGCATTGCACCGGTGTCGATCTTGAAGCAGGAGGCCGAGGAGCAGCAGGCTCTCGAGGCCGCCAAGGCCGCCCAGGTGCCGTTGAAGACGGTGATGCGCCGCCTCTCCTACGCCAAGGCCTCGGACGTGGCGCAGCTGCTCCGGAGCCGCGGTGGACTGCTCTCGCAACGCGGTAGCGTGATCCTCGACAAGCGCACCAACACCCTGATTCTCAAAGAGCTGCCGGCGTTCATGGACACGGTGATCGCGGTGATCGACGAGATCGACACCCCCGAGCCCCAGGTAATGATTGAGGCCCGGATCGTCGAGACCACCAAGCGGTTCAGTCGCTCACTGGGGGTGAACTGGTCCTTCAATGGCGAATCGAGCCCCCGGCTCGGCAACACCACGGGGCTGATCTTCCCCAACCAGGGCACCGCGAGTGGTGGTGTGAACCTGGTTACCGGTGCCCAGAACGGCTTCCTCTCGCTCGCTCTCGGCAACGTGCTCAACAGCTTCAAGCTCGACGTCGCCCTGCGAGCAGCCGAGAACGAAGGCCTGATCAAGATTCTCTCGGCTCCCAAGGTCGCCGTGCTCAACAACGAGCAGGCGAACATCCAGAGCGGCCTGCAGATCCCGATCCAGACCGTGGCGAACAACACCGTCACCGTCCAGTTCGTCAACGCCACCCTATCTTTGGATGTGACGCCGCATGTCACCGCGGAGGGCACGGTGCTGATGGACCTCGAGATCCGCAAGCGTGAGCCTCAGCTCGCTTTCGCGGTGCAGGGAGCGGCCAATGCGCCGATCTCCACCAAGGAAGCCCGAACCCGTGTCATCGTTCGTGATGGCGGTACGACGGTGATCGGCGGCATCTACAAGGTTTCGAGCGACCAGGGCACGGACAAAGTTCCCGGCCTGGCCAACATTCCGATCATCGGTCATCTGTTCAAGAACAAGCGGCGCAGCGACGAAAACGAAGAGCTCTTGATCTTCATCACCCCCCGGGTGATCAATCTCTAGGGGCGAGGAACCATGCGAAGAATTCACCGATGCCTCGGCCTGGCGCTGCTGGCTCTTGCGCTGGTCAGCTGCCATCAGCGCACCGACAAGGACAAGGGAGGAGTACTCCTCACCATCAGCAGCTTCGATGGGCTGGCCCCCCGAGTCAGCGTGAACCAGGCTGGTGGAATTGTCCAGCTGGGCCGGATCACCCTGGAGAACTTCCCGAAGGACCCCGCAGCCGCGACCTCGAACCTCGAGGACATCGAGCTGCGCTCCTTCGAGGTGGTCTACACCCGGGCCGACGCCGGAACACGCGTGCCGCCCGCGAGGGTCCGTGGCTTTCTGGGCAACGTCCCCGTGAACGGCAACGACATCGTCGTCAACCTGGACATCCTCGGGGTTGATCAGTTCGCCAACCCTCCGCTTTCTGACCTCCTGTTCGAGAACGGCGGCTTCGACAAGGAGACCGGTGCTCGATCGGTGCAGCTCAACCTGGCTCTGCGTTTCTTCGGCCGTACCATCTCCGGAGATACCATCGCCTCGAACACCGCCCGCATGACCATCGAGTTCGTGCCGTAGGTCTCTGGGGGAACAGTCATGAACACTGCACTTCGGAAAGCCCTGCTCCTCCAGGCCGCGAGCCTCGCCCTGGTGGGCCTGCTCGTGGCCTGCACGAGCAACTCGCCGTCCGAGCCGCGACAGAATCCGCCGCCGGCTCCCACGCCACCGCCGGCCACGACGTACAACATCTCGGTCACCGCCGACCCCGCGAGCCTGCCTGCCGGCAGCCTCGACGCTGCCACGATCACTGTGCGGGTCACCCGCCGTGACAACGGCTCGCCGCCGCCCACCGGCACCACGGCGGTGGTTTCCACGACCCTGGGCGAGCTGGGAACCCGGGGCAGCGGTCTCCAGAACGGCGTGGTAGAGCTCGCCAACGGCGTGGCTTCGTTCTCTCTCTTCGCCGGCGACTCGCCGGGCGTGGCAGTGGTCCAGGCCCAGCTCGAGAACAGCTTCGGCAGGGCCAACGTCAACATCGGCGAGGCGTCGCCGTTCTTCCTTTCGTTCACCAGTCCGAACACCGGTTCTCCGCAGGGCGGGGACGTGGTGGACATCGTGGGCGGCGGCTTCGAGGAGCCGGTCCGGGTGACCTTCGCCGGAGTGGTGGCCCAGGTCCGTTCGGTCAACCCGAATCGCATCTCGGTGCTCACGCCGGCTTCGTCCAGCCAGGTTCCGGTGGGCACCACGCGGCCCGTGACCGTGGAAGTGACCATCCGGCTCAACACCACGGAGTCGGCCACGGACTCGCTCGCTTCCGGCTTCTCCTACGTGCCGGGCGGCGGTGGCAACCCCGAGCAGCCCCAGGTCTTCTCGGTGTCGCCGACCACCGGGCCGAACGAGGGTGGTACGCGGGTCACCATCGTCGGTGATGGTTTCGTGCAGCCAGTGCAGGTGCTCTTCGGCAGCGGCGGCGCCGACTCCTTCAACGGCGTCGAGGCCACGGTGGAATCGGTCACCCGCACGCAGATCGTGGTGCGAACCCCGGCGGCTACCGGCTTCGGCCAAGCCAACCAGAACCAGCTGGTGAACATCCTGGTGCGCAACCTCAACACTGGCTTCTCGACGGTACGCACCGCGGCTTTCCGCTTCGGCACCAGTATCGTCATCACCGCCTTCAGCCCGCCGCAGATGCTCTACAACGCCCAGGCCACGATGACCATCTTCGGCCAGGGCTTCGAGGCGCCGGTACAGGTCTTCGTTGCCGGAATCCCCGCCGAACCGATCTCGGTGAGCGGCTCGCAGATCGTGCTCCGGCCGGGCGTGCCAGCAACCCCGAGTTGTAACGACATCACCGGCCCGGTGCAGGTGGTGAACATCAACAGCGGAGCCACGACCAATAGCACGGTCGCCGGCCTGCCGGACTTCATCTACCGCGTACCGACGCCGGTGGTGGCGGCGCTCAACCCGGCCTCCGGTCGAGGCGACGTGAACAACCCGGTGATCGTCTCCGGTACCGGCTTCCTGAGCCCGGTGCGGGTGATCTTCGGCGACGCCGCCGGTCTGAACCCGGTGGCCAACGGCAGCGGCACGCAGATCAACGTCAGCACGCCGATCTTCACCGGCTTCGACGAACAGAGCTGCGACGACGACGGTGATGGCACGCAGGGCATGAAGTTCGTGGCCACCTCGGTGGACGTCAAGGTGATCAACCTGGCCACCACCTGCGAGGTCACGTTGCCGGGCGGCTTCACCTTCCTGCCGCCGCTGGTCAACCCCTGCCGCGGCGACGACGGCACGCCGACTCTGCCGCAGTGCAGCGACACCTTCGACAACGACGGTGATGGCTTGATCGACAACATGGACCCGCAGTGCACCGGGCCCAACGACAACGACGAAAGCACCTAGCGCCGGCCTGCTTTCCTGCGCTTCCAACCCGGGGGCGATCTCCTAGACGGGGGATCGCCCCTCTCCGTATACTCGCGGTGATGAACAGCCGAGCCACTCTCTCGACTTTTGCCCTGCTTCTCCTGGCCCTGGGCTGTGATCGGGCCACTCCGACGGCACCCAAGGACGCGGTTCTCACCTTGACCGTCAACCCCAGCGAAATCTCCCAGACCGAAACCGCCACGGTGACCGTGCAGGCCGTCAAGTCGACGGGACTGCCGGTGAATCCCGGGAGCGAGATCCAGCTCACCACCACGCTCGGTGTGCTCGGTAAGGGCATCATCACCACCGACGACCGCGGCGTGGCCACCACCACGCTGCGGGGCGACGGCCGCAACGGCGACGCCAAGGTGACCGCCTTCTCGGGCGGCGCCAAGTCGAACGAGGTGACGGTGAAGCTGGGCCGTCTGGGGGCGAACGTCACTCTCCAGGCTACTCCCTCGGTAGTGCCGGTGCTCGACAACAGCGCAGACACTCCGGATATCCCGAGTTCCACCACCATCGCTCTCCAGGCCGTGATCCGGGACGCCCAGGGCCAGCCCCTCGCGGGCGCCACCGCGAACTTCGTGTCGCCGGTGGGCACGCTCAAGTCGGGCGGCGCCTTCCGTACCTCGAACGCCCAGGGCGTGGTGACCGATACCCTGACCATCACGGCGTTCGACATCGACTCCTTCTCCGGCACCACTTTCAACATCACCGTGCAGGTGAGCGGCACGAGCGGAGTGATCTCGGACGATGCCGGCATGACCATCGGCCGCAAGCCCCGAGCGGACTTCACCTTCACCCAGAACCGGCTGGTGGTGAGCTTCCGCTACCAGGCGTCCTCCACCGGCTCCGAGCCGACGGCCTTCCTCTGGACCTTCGGCGAGCCGGCCGGGAGCGACAACACCTCGACCTCCCGCGACCCCACGCACCAGTACGCGGCGCCGGGCTCGTACACGGTGACGCTCAAGGTTTCGAACAGCCTCGGCAGCGACGAAACAAGCCGGATCGTCACGGTCACCAACCAGTAGGGGCGCGGTTTCCGCGCCCTCCGGCCGGGGCCCGTGGACGCTCACTTTGTACGGGCGCAGCATGCTGCGCCCGTCTTGCTCAAAACCTCGCTGCTATAATCCGCCACCAAAAGGTGCCAGGGAGCGGAAGCGAACCTTCTCCCCTGTGCCGAGGTGGGATTTGATGCCGGATACCGGGTCCATCAGCACCAGGCTCTATGAACTGAAACGTCGCTTCGAGGAAGAGCCTTCTTCACCGGTCTTCCTCCAGCTGGCGGAGGAATATCGCCGGGTCGGCAGGAGCGAAGAAGCTCTCGAGGTGCTCACCGCAGGCCTCGAGCGCAACCCTGGCTACCTCTCGGCCCAGGTGGCCATGGGCCGCTGCTACCTGGATCTCGGCCGCGGAGCGGAAGCCCAGGCGCTGCTCAGCGCGGTGCTCGAGCGGGACCCGGCCCATCTGGTGGCCAGCAAGCTGCTGATCGAAGCCCATCTGCTGCGCGGAGACGGTGTGCTCGCTCGTCGCCAGCTGGATCTCTACAGCGCTCTCGCCCCAGGAGACGTCGAGATCGACGAGCTTCGCCGTCGAATCGACAGCACTCTGCTCGCTCCTGCCATCGAGGAGCAGCCGGGGGCCGGCTGGACCTACCAGCCACCGCCGGCAACCCCCCAAGTAGCCCCAATGCCTGGAGGTGCGCGCGTGCAAGCCCAGCCGCAGGCCCAACCTTTCGAACCGTTCCCTGGCCTCGCCCTTCGCCTCGACCGGGCCAGCTACCGGCGGCGCCTCGCCACCGAAGGCTTGCTCGGGCACTCCGAAGAAGCGCAGCCTCCGCACGTTTCGCTCGCCGGCCTGGCCGAGCCCGTCCTCGAGGAAACGCGACCGGGAGTCGCAGCCCGCGACGCGGATCCGGCTGCACCCGCGGTGGTCGAGCCGCTCGAGGCGCCCTTCGAGGCCCCGCTCCCAGAGCCTGAAGCCTTCGCCCCGGAGCCGAGCTCGCGCTGGGACGAGCCGATCGTCCTCACCCCACCGAGCCTGAGCCCCCAGGCGGACGACGAGGCCACTCCCGCCACCGTCACGCTCGGCGAGCTCTACCTGCGCCAGGGCCACAGCGAAGAAGCCGGCAAGATCTTCCTGCGGGTGCTCGAGCGCGAGCCCGAGAACGCCCAGGCCCTGGCCGGTTTGAAGGAGGTCGCCCAGGTGCTCGGGCCGCTCCCGGAACCGCGCGCCGCCGGCGGGGAGCCGGCCGTCGAAGCCGACCCGCTCAAGGCCCGGGTGGCGCTCTATCGACGCCTGCTCGACGGAGTTCGAGCCAGCCGGAATCGCAATGCTTCTTGACCGCCTGGGACGCCTCGGCCAGCGCCTGCCCAGCATGCAGGCGCTCTCCCTGATCGACGGCGACGGCATCCCCGTCGAGTCGATCGCCATGCAGCCGGATCTCGACCTCGAGGGGCTCGCGGCGGAGGTCCTCACCCAGCTGCGGGCCATCGACGACAGCCTGCGCGAGCTCGAAGTGGGCTCGCTCGAATCGCTTTCGGTGTCCACGACGGAGCGAGTCATCATGGTAAGCTCCGTCGTGTCCGGATACTTTCTACTGCTGGTCCTGGGGGTGGACGCGAACCTCGGTCGCGCTCGTTTCGAGCTCAACCGGGCTCGCCTGCTGCTCGAAGATGACCTGCGCTGAGCCGGGAACCCCAGGCAGAACGCTTACCTGAGTCGGTCCATGGAGGGTCGCAATCCTTGCTGACCTTTGAACAGATCAGCGAGCTCGTGGAGCTCGTCGCCCAACGTCGTCTGGCTCGTTTCGAGCTCGAAAACGCCGATTTCCACCTGACCATCGAGGGCCAGGCAGCCAGCCAGCCCGCAGCCGTGGAGCTGGTGGCGGCCCCTCAAGCCCTGCAGCCCGCGGCGCCCCGCGCAGCTGCCGCGCCGGCTGAGCCGACCACGCCGAGCCCCTCCCAGCCTGGCCTGCACATCCTCCATTCTCCGATCGTCGGCACCTACTACCGTTGTCCGGCCCCGGACGCTCCGCCTTTCGTCGAGGTGGGGAGTCGGGTCTCGAAGGGCCAGGTGCTCTGCATCGTCGAGGCGATGAAACTGATGAACGAGATCGAGAGCGATCTCGACGGGGTGGTGGTGGAGATCTACCCCTCGGATGCTCAGCCGGTGGAGTACGGCGAGCCCCTCTTCGGCATCCGTCCGGCCTGACGCCATGTTCAAGAAGATCTTGATCGCCAACCGCGGGGAGATCGCCCTGCGGGTGATCCAGGCCGCGCGCGAGCTGGGCATCCAGACGGTAGCGGTGCACTCGACGGTCGACCGCGAGAGCCTTCACGTGCTCTACGCTGACCAGGAAGTGTGCATCGGCCCGCCACCCTCGCCCCAGAGCTACTTGAACATCTCGAGCATCATCGCGGCCGCGGAGATCACCGGCGCCGACGCGGTGCACCCGGGCTACGGCTTCCTGGCCGAAAACGCCCACTTCGCCGAAGTGCTCCAGGAGTGCAGCATCGGCTGGATCGGCCCGAAGGCGGAGACGATTCGGCTCATGGGCGACAAGGCGAAGGCGCGCCAGACGGCGGCGGAATCCGGCGTGCCGGTGCTGCCGGGAAGCAAGGACCCCTTGCCGGACGCCGCAGCCGCCGCCGAACTGGCCGCGCAGGTGGGCTATCCGGTGATCCTCAAGGCTTCGGCGGGCGGCGGTGGGCGAGGGATGCGCATCGTACAGAGCGCCGAGAGCCTGGCCTCGCAGTACAACACCGCCCGCAACGAGGCCGAGAAGGCCTTCGGCGACGGCAGCGTGTACCTCGAGAAGTACCTGGTACGACCGCGACACATCGAGTTCCAGGTCTTCGGGGACCGCCACGGCCACGTGATCCACCTCGGTGAGCGTGAGTGCTCGATCCAGCGCCGCCACCAGAAGCTGATCGAGGAGTCGCCCTCGCCGGCGCTGACGCCGGAGCTGCGGGCACGCATGGGCGAGGCGGCCGTGGCGCTCTGCCGCCGGGTAGGCTATGAGAACGCTGGCACGATCGAGTTCCTGCTCGATCAGGACGGCAGCTTCTACTTCATGGAGATGAACACCCGCATCCAGGTGGAGCATCCGGTCACCGAGATGGTGATGGGCGTGGACCTGGTGAAGGCTCAGATCCGGGTGGCAGCGGGCGAGGCGCTGGACATGCCCTCGGGGCTCGCTCCCCGGGGCCACGCCATCGAGTGTCGCATCAACGCCGAGGACCCGGAGAAGTTCACCCCTTCGCCCGGCCGGCTGACCACTTTCCACCCTCCCGGTGGCCCCGGCGTGCGGCTGGACACGCACGCCTACGAGGGCTACGTGATCCCGCCGAACTACGACTCGCTGGTGGCCAAGCTGATCGTCCACGACCGCAGCCGGGCGGAGGCGATCGCCCGCATGCAGCGGGCGCTCGATCTCTTCGTGGTCGAGGGGATCAAGACCACGATCCCCCTCCACCAGAAGATCCTGCATCACCCGAAGTTCCGCTCGGGGGATCTCTCCACGCGCTTCATGGAAGAGCTGGCGAGCGGCTCGTGAGCCGCGACCCCCGGCGGCCTCGTCTCTACGTCCTGGCGGACGCCTCCCGTTTCGGCCCCGATCGCCTGCCGAGCGCCGTCGCCGAGATGGCGGAAGCCGGAGTGCGCTGGATCCAGCTCCGCCTCAAGGCGGGTTGGAGCGACGCTCTCCTGTTCCGCGTGGCGAGCGAGTGCCGGCGGCGGCTCGAGGGCTCGGAGACGGCTCTTTGGATCGACGATCGAGCGGATCTCGCCCGGCTGCTCTCGGCTTCGGGCCTCCATCTGGGGCAGGCGGATCTGCCTCCCGCGGCCGCTCGGCGGATTCTCGCCCCGAACTGCGAGATCGGCCTTTCTACCCACGATCTGGAGCAGGTTCGAGCCGCAGAGGTGGATGGTGCGGTCGACGTGGTCGCCTTCGGGCCGATCTTCTCCACGGCGAGCAAGCCGAATCCGGACCCGGTGGTGGGCCTCGAGGGGCTGCGATCGGCCCGGGCCGCCACTTCGAAACCTCTGGTGGCGATCGGCGGGATCGACGCGAGCCGCTCGGCCGAGGTGTTGGCGGCGGGGGCGGATGCCGTGGCGGTGATCGCCGCGGTGCGCCCGGAGCAGGTGAGCGGGAGCTGCCGCGCGTTGCTGGCCGCCGTTGGCGGCGCTTGAAACAAGCGGACGTCACTGTCGAAGGCCCCCCAGGCACCTTCCTCTTCAGGAGGAGATCGCACAGCCCCTCGGCGGTAGCCTTGCCCGAACATCCGGAGGAGGTGTTCCGCCTGGCCAGAGCCACTCGTCTACGCAGGCACGAGGGGCTTCGTGCTAGCTTCCTCGGAGCGCTCGCCGGGCGCGACAGAGCAAGGTGAGACGTCCACGAGCGGGTCGGTGGGTGGGGGTGCCATGCGCTGGTTTTTGATGGGTTTCATGGGGTCGGGCAAGACGGAGCTGGGCCGGCTGCTGGCCGAGCGGTGGCAGGTACCGTTCGTGGACCTGGATCGCCTGGTGGAGGAGCGAGCGGGGCGGCCGATCGCCGCGATCTTCGCCGAGGAGGGGGAGGCGAGCTTCCGGCATCGCGAAAGTCTGGCCCTGCGCTCCCTGGCTGGCCATGAGTCGGCGGTGATCGCCCTCGGCGGGGGCACTCCCCTCGCCCCGGAGAATCGAGACTGGCTGCGGCGAAACGGCACGACGGTCTGGCTGAACCCCTCGTTCGAGACCATTCTGGAAAGGCTACCGCCGGCTGAGCGGGCCCACCGGCCGCTGTTCGCCGAGGAGGAGAGGGCCGCGGCGCTCTACCGGGAGCGGCTTGCCGTCTATCGAACCGCGGCAGACCTGGAATTGATGGTGGAGCCGCAGGAGGGACCGGAGGAGGTTCTCCAGCGCCTCGAAGCGAAGCTCGCGGAGCAACCGTGCAGCACTTGATCCTGTCGGATATGCACGGCAATTGGGACGCCTTCGAGAGTGTTCTGGAGCGGGCCTCGCGCGAGGTCTACGACCGGATCCTGGTGCTCGGGGATCTGGTGGGCTACGGCGGCTCTCCGAACGAGGTGGTGGAAGCGGTGCGGCGTCTGGAGCGGGTCACGATGGTGCGGGGCAACCACGACAAGGTGGTGGCCGGGGTGGACCCTGGCGAGAATTTCAACCACGTGGCGCTGGCGGCGGCGCGCTGGACGTCTCAGGAGCTCAGCGAGGAGAACCTGCGTTTCGTCAACGAGCTGCCGGAGGGGCCCACACGGATCCTGGACCGCACGTTCATCTGCCATGGCTCGCCGCTCGACGAGGACGCCTACGTGTTCTCGGACTACGACGCCTACGAGATCTTCACCAGCCACCCGGCCGACCTGATTTTCTTCGGCCACACCCATGTGCCATCCTTGTTCGCCTTCAGCCGTTACGGGATCGAGGTGATGGTGCTGCGGGGGGACGGCTCGCTGAAGCTGGATCCGAGCACGCGCTATCTGGTGAACCCGGGCTCGATCGGCCAGCCGCGGGATCGGGATCCTCGGGCGGCGTTCATGATCTACGACCAGGACGAGAACACCATCCGCTGGTTCCGTGTGGACTACCGGGTTGAAGGCGCCCAGAAGCGCATCCTCGACGCCGGCTTGCCGGCGATCCTCGCGGAGCGGTTGGCCGTGGGGGTGTGAAGAGCGCAGGGTCGAGGCCTTGCGGCCGCCGCCCTCGACCCCTGATCGGGGTGGCTCCGCTCCTCAGTCCTCGCTGCTGCGGGAGCTCGGTTCGAGGCTCAGGCCGCCGCGGGCTGGTCGATCTTGAAGGACTGGCGGAGGCGGTGGATCATGGCGATCACGCAGCCCACCAGCACCAGGTAGAGACCTCCCCACACCAGCCCGATCAGCGGCTTCTTGGTGACGTCGAGCGAGAGCCTGGCCGGCTCTCGGGGCACGGTCGCGTCGAGGCCCGCGAGGTCGAGGGTCACGGAGTGATCGGTGGGGGAGAGAGCCGCCAACGCTACCGAGCCTCCACCGGGCAGGGATCGGGGCGGGCTCTCGGCCGCCACGTTGGGCACGAAGCGGTATACCGGCGTCACGCGCTCGGTGCGGCCAGCGCGGGTCACCTCGAGGGTGGCACCGATCGCCACGCGGCCGCCCGTCGCCATCTGCTGCCGGGCGTCGCCTTCGGCGTTCAGGTCGAAGCCCAGGAAGCGCAGCTGCAGATCTCCCAGCTCCACCGCGTCGTTCGCTGCCAGGCGCACGCTCTTGCGGCCGCCGCCCGGGTCGCCCGGGTCGAACTCGATGGGCGAGAGGTAGAGGTCCCGGGCCAGGTAGCTCTTGATCGAAGGGCTCGCCATCAGCTGCTGTGTGCGCTGGTTGACGAAGAGCTTGGGGTAGGTGAGGAAGGTCCGCCCGTCCGCTTCCTTCACCTCCACTTCCATGCATTCCTTCTCGCCGCAGCGGTCGAGGGCCATGCCTCGCGGCACGAAGCGCTTGAAGGTGAGGCTCACGTCCGCGACTTGCTGCGGCTGGTCCTGCACCAGAGTGACCTTGGTGGCCTCGTCGTAGGCGGAGGACGCGATCACTCCGAGCAGGATCACCGCCACGCCGACGTGGGCGAGGTAGCCGCCGGCCGCGCCCAGGCCGCCGTTGCGAACGAGCTCGAGGGTCTTCTGCAGATTGGAGCCGAGAGCCCAGGTGGCGAGGCAGATGAACAGCAGGTGGAACGGGTCCCGCACCGCTGCTACGGCTGCCACCACGGTCACCACCACGGCCAGGATGCCCGAGGGCAGCAGCTTCTTGAGCAGCTCCCGGGGCGGGTTCTCCCGCCAGGTGAGGAACGGCACGGCCGCCAGAAGCAGCGCCAGCAGGAGGGCGAGCGGGAAGTTCACGGTGTTGTAGTAGGCCGGGCCCACCTGGCCGGGGTTCTCGAGGAAGCGGGTGAGTAGAGGCGCCGAAGTGCCCACCGCCACCAGCACGGCCGAGATCAGCACCACCAGGGTGGCGAGCACCATGAAACTGCCGCGGGAGAGCAGAGGATCCTCGTTCGGGCGGGTCTCCACGTGGCGCAGGCGGGTCGCCAGCAGGTAGACCGAGGCGCCCACGAAGAGCGCCAGGATCGCCACCAGCCAGCCCTTGATGCCGAAGTCCACGAAGCTGTGCACCGAGAAATCGGCCAGCACTCCGGAGCGGGTGAGGTAGGTGCCGTACCACACCGAGAGGAACGTCAGCGTGGCAAGTACCAGGTTGGCCCGCCGATAGCGTTTCTGGGCGCGCTCCATGTGCAGGCCGTGCACCAGCGCGACGCCGAAGAGCCAGGGCACCAGGGAGGCGTTCTCCACCGGATCCCAGCCCCAGAAACCGCCCCAGCCGAGGGTCTTGTAGGCCCAGTAGCCGCCGAGGAGGATCGCCGTGCCCAGCACCACCGAGCCGAACAGGGCCCAGGGGAAGGCCTTGGCCGCCCAGGAGGAGTCGTCCTTGCGCCACAACGAGGCCATGGCGAACGCGAAGGGAATGGCGCTCGCCGCGTAGCCGATGAACATGATCGGCGGATGGATCACCATCCACGGATCCTGGAGCAGCGGGTTCAAGCCCTTGCCGTCGGCCGGGCTCTCGTTGAGCATCACGAAGGGGTTCTGGCGCACCAGGAGCAGCAGCAGGGCCAGGGTGGTCACCAGGTACACGCTCATCACCGAGCCTTCGCGCTTGCCGGCGGTGCGGATCAGCAACAGGCCGAGCACCACCGACCACACCAGCCAGATCAAGAAGCTGCCCTTCTGGCCGGCCCAGAAGGCCGAGAACTGGAAGTGGGTGGGCAGGTCCATTCCCGAGTAGTCGCGCACATACTCGAGGCGGAAATCCCGCCGCAGCAGAGCCATCGAGAGAACCAGGGCGCAGAGCGCCACCGCGACGGCGTAGAAGCGGTAAGCCCGGCGGGCGAAGAGCAGGGATCTGCCGTCACCGGTGGCGACCTGGGTATAGCCCCAAAGCGAGCACAGGGCGAAGATCAAGGCGCACCACAAGGTGAGGGCGCCGGGTAGGTAGAACCCACTGAGGTAGCTCATGCCCTGTTTCGCCTCCGACGCTAGCTGTAGACCTTTTCCTCGACCTCGGATCCCTGGTACTTGCTCGGGCACTTCACCAGCAGCTTCTCGGCGGCCAGCTCCTGGTGGGCGGCGTCGTAGCGGCCGATCGCCACCACCGACACCGCGTCTTCGAAGTTGCCCGGCTTCACGCCGTGGTAGCGGATCCTCAAGGTGCGGCCGGTGTCCGGCTCCTTGAGGGTGAAGTGGAGGGCGCCCTCGGTTTCATCGTAGGTCGAGGTGCCCTTCTCCAGGGCCCCCGCAACCTGCACGCCGCCGCCGGCCTTCACGGCCTGATCGAAGGAGACGTATTGGTTGAGGGCGGTACGGAAAGAAGCGAAGGCGAAGCCCGCGAAGGCCACCAGCAGGGCCGCGCCCAGCACGTAGGTTCGGCGACGGTTCATGACTTCCTCTCCAGGTCTCGGACCTTGCCGTCCAGGTATAGAAGATAGGCGAAGAGCCCGGTCCAGATCACCAGGTTGACTCCCACCACCCAAAGCGATGAGCCGCTTCCCATCAGGCTCTCCTTCCAGAAGAGTTTACACCGCGGGTCTAGCTCTCCTCGATCCGATCAGCCAGGGCGAGCATCCGCCGGCGTAGGCCGAGGAGCCACACGAAGAGGCAGGTGAAGGCGAGCGAAGAGGCAGCGAGCACCCAGAGCATCCGGCTCTCCATCTCCACCTTGCCCTGGGTGTTCAGCACCGGCTGCGGGTGCAGAGAGAACACCAGCCGCGGCGCCACGAAGAAGAGAAACGGCGCCATCACCAGGCCGAAGACGGCGTAGGCGGCACCCAGCACTCGCTCCACCTGGGGGTCCGGCACGCTCGAGCGCAGCGCCAGGTAAGCGCCGTAGAACAGCAGTGCAAAGGTGATCGAGATCTGCCGCGGGTCCCAGTTCCAGAAGGCGCCCCACATGGTCTTGGCCCACATGGCGCCGGTCACGGTCGCGAGCAGGCAGAACACCAGGCCGAGCTCCACGGCGGCCAGTGCGGCGTGGTCGTGGGCCACTCCTCGGCCACGGATCAGGTAGAGCAGGCTCCAGATCCCGGCGGCGATGAAGGCCAGGAAGGCCGTCCACGCCATCGGCACGTGGAAGAAGAGGATCCGGCTGGACTCGCCCAGGAAGCCTTTGGCGATCGGCGCCCACAGGAAGGCCCCGACGATGACCAGGCACATCAGCAGCCACAGTCCGTAGAGCAGTGCTTTTCGCATCAGGGGTTCCAGATCACGGGAAAGAGCATCATGGATGCCACGGTCAGGGAAGCATCATACAGAAGCAGTGCCTCAACCGTTTGCCCCGGCGCGTCGCCCAGGATCGCCAGGCGGGTGAGCTGCACCGAGAACAGCAGCAAGGGCAGGAGGATCGGCAGGGACAGCACCGCGAACAGGGTTCCTCGCCCCCGGGCCTGGCTGATCAAGGCCGAGACCAGGGTGCTGCCCAAGGCGAGCCCGAAGCCACCGGCGAGCAGGGCCAGGGCCAAGAGGCCCGGCGAGGCGACGGCGAGGTCGAAGAGGATCAGGAAGAGCGGCACCACGAGCGCCTCGAGGGCCAGGGTCAGGGCCAGGTTGTAGGCCGCCTTGCCCACGAAGAGAGGCCCGGGCGATGCCGCCAAGCGCAGCGCCGTCGAGGTGTGGGTCTCCTCCTCGAAAACGAAGGCCCGCGGCAGGCCGGCGGTGGCGGTGAAGAGCAGGATCAGCCAGAGCAGCACCGGCAGCACGCTCGCTCGCTCCACCGGCGCGAGCGAGGCCGGCCCCAGGGCCACCGAGGCGGTGATCAGGGTGGTCACGGCGAAGAGGCCGAAGGTGTTCAGGGCGTAGCGCGTGCGCAGCTCCGAGCGCCACTCCTTGACGAACACGGCCGTGGCTTCAGCCAGCCAGGTGGATGCGCTCATGGACCTTCGGAAGCTCGAGGGTGATCGGGCTCGCCACCACGGCGCAGCCGTTTTCGAGGTGCTCGTCGAGCAGCCGGCGGGCGAGGGCTTCGCCCGCGGCGTCGAGGTTCTGGAAGGGCTCGTCGAGCAGCAGCAGCCGAGGCCTGCCCAGCAGTGCCCAGGCCCAGCGCAGCCGCTGGCGCTGGCCGGAGGAGAGGGTGCCGTAGAAGGCCTCCGGTGCCAGGCCCACCCGTGCCACGGCATCGTCTGCGGCGCTCGCGGGCAGGCCACGCAGCCGGGCGAAGAAGCGCAGGTTCTCCACCACCGTGAGGGATTCGTAGAGCGCCAGATCCGGCGCCACGTAGCCGAGGGCCCGGCGGCGCTCGCCGGAGTCGAGCAAGCGGTCCTCCAGGCGGTACTCGATGGTGCCCGAGCTCGCCGGCATCAGCCCGGCCAGGATGCGCAGCAGCGTGCTCTTCCCCGAGCCGTTCGCTCCCGAGACGGCCAGCACCTGGCCGATCTCCACCGCCCCCGCCACCTGCTCGAGCACCCGTTTGCGGCCGAAGCGGCGGCTGATTCCGGAGAAGCTGAGCCTGGCGGACACGCGGCGGATTGTACAGGTAGAACCCCCGAGCGCCCAGGGTGGAGGGCCGACTTGGAACGAACCCAGGCCGAGCTCGCGGCGTGCTCGCCGGTCTGCGGCCCTTGACAGAGCCCCGTCAGCAGCACAGTATTACCTAGTTATCTAGGGATTGATGGCTAGGGGTGGCCTTCGATCCGCTTCCTGGGAGGGCGCTGCGATGCCGCGCGTCAAGTCGGATGTGCTCCAGGGCACGCTGACCTTGCTGGTGCTCAAGACCCTCGCTCGCGGGCCGGCCCACGGCTATGCCATCACCCAGCACATCCAGCAGGTTTCGGACGAGCTGCTGCGGGTCGAGGAGGGCTCGCTCTACCCGGCGCTCCACCGGATGGAGCAAGAGGGCTGGATCCGCTCCGAGTGGGCCATCTCGGAAACCAACCGTCGGGCTCGCGTCTACTCGCTGACTCCCCAGGGCGAGCGCGAGCTCGAGGCCGAAGAGGAGAACTGGCAGCGCCTCACCCGGGGCGTGGGCCGGGTGCTGAGCTTTGCCTGAGCGGGGGCGACGATGAGCTGGCTGGCGAAATGGCGCAACACCCTCTGGCGCCGCGGCCGCTACTGGCAGGAGCTCGCCGAGGAGCAGGAGCTGCATCTCGAGCTGGCGGCGCGCGACCTCGAGGCCCGTGGGATGCCGCCGGCGCAGGCTCGCCTGGAAGCCCGGCGGCGCTTCGGCAGCCCCCTGCTCGTGGCCGACCGTACCGCCGACGCAGATCGCCTGCGCCTCCTGGAGACCCTGTTCCAGGAGAGCCGGCTGGCCCTTCGGGGCCTGAGCCGCCGCAGGGGTCTGATGGCCACCGCGGTGGCCTCCCTGGCACTCGGGATCGGCGCCACCAGCGCCATCTTCGGCGTGGTGGACGCGGTGCTGCTGCGCCCCCTCGCCCTGCCCGAAGCGGATCGCCTGGTGGTGATCGAAGAGAGCAAGAACGGCGAAGTGGCCTCCGGCAACCCGGCCCGAACGCGAGACTGGGGAGCGCAGGTGGAGGGCCTGGCCGCGGTGACGGCCTTCTACCGCGAAGGGTTGGTGCTCGGCGGCGAGGGCGGGCCCCAGCTGGTGATCGTGGCTCGTTCGGTGGGGCCAGCCCCTTGCGGTCAGCGGTCTCCGGCCCCTGCTGGGGCGTGGCTTCACGGCGGAGGAGGAGAACGGGGCCGGGCCGACGGTGGCCCTGCTGGCCGAAAAGACCTGGCGCAGCCGCTTCGGCGCCGAGCCTTCGGTGGTGGGGAGGGTGCTGCGGTTGTCGGGACAGGCGGTGGCCGTGATCGGCGTGGTGCCCTCGCCCGCCGGCTATCCGCCGCCCTTCGAGCTGCTGATGCCCGCCCCGGCCGACGTCCAGGCGGCGCCACGACGCGCCGGCTTCCTGCGCGCGGTGGGGCGGATGAAGCCCGGCGTCGAGCGCGCGCAGCTGGACGCCCAGCTGGCCACCGTGGCCCGGCGGCTGGCCGAGGAGTACCCGGATACCGACGCCGGTCGCAGTGCCCGGACTCGGGACCTGGTGGCCGACCTCGGCGAGTCCTCCCGCCGGCCGCTCCTGGTGCTGCTCGCCACGGTAGCCCTGGTGCTCTTGATGGTCTGCGTCAACGTCGCCAGCCTGCTCCTGGCGCGCGCCGCCGAGCGCGGGAGAGAGGGGGCGATCCGCCTGGCTCTGGGCAGCGGCCGCGCCGGCCTCGCGCGGTTGTATCTGGTGGAGAGCTGCATGCTCGCGGCGCTGGGCGGGGGGCTGGGCTTGGTGGTGGCTGCCACTCTCCTGGAGGTGCTGCAGGCGGTGCTGCCGGCCAGCACGCCGCGCCTCGGGGATGCCGCCCTCGACGCTCGCGTCTTGGCCTTCGGCCTGGCGGTCGCGCTGGTGGCAGGCTTCGTCTGCGGCCTGGCTCCCGCCTGGCAGGCCACCCGCCGGGACCCG
>CALMKX010000218.1 GCA_937867335.1 uncultured Acidobacteriota bacterium | reverse complement strand
CCCTCGCTGTGGACTCCAAGAGCCGAAGCGCCACCGGCACCCTCTTCGCCTCCAGGACCTCGACCACCACGAGAGACCACAAGCGCCCCCTCTTAACCCCCGACGAAGTGCGCCGCCTGGGCAACGACCACCCCCTTCTGATCGCCACCGGAGCCCACCCCATCGCCAACACCCTACCCGGCTACTACGAGCTGCCGACTCTCCTCGCCCGAACCCGCATCCCACCCCCCCTGCCCAGCCGCGAGAACGCCCCCGACACAAGCCCCTGGACGGGCGAGAAGGCGGCGGGGGTGGGGCAGGGCAGCGACGACGCGAGGGATGCCAGCGAGGCGCCCCCAAAGCCTCCCGGGGAGCTCACGGCCGAGGACCTCTTCGGGCTGGGGGAGTGGGACGGCGAGGAGGAAGCTGGAGGCGGTCCTTCGGCCGAAAAGCAGCCTCTCCGCCCCGAAGTCGCGACCCATCAGCCTGCGCCAACGAGAACTTCGGCCCAAAACGGGAATATAGGTTCTCGTGGCCCCGGTACAATCGCAGGTGCTGTTGTAATCCCTGAGTGAAAGCCGATGCGTAGACCCGACCTCGACCCCGCCAGCGACCCAAGGCCATGATCCCCTCGGGCCGAAGACCCGCTGCCTCCCCGCAGCCCCGCGTACGGCGACCCAAGCTCGTCGCTCAAATCGACCAACTTGCCCTGCGGTGCGTCGAGATCTACTCCGCGTGCCGTCGGGATGGCCAAGAGCACCAGCTGGACTCGGTGGTCGAATCACTGGCCGAATTGCTCTGCGCTACCCCGGGCTCTGCGGCCTTCATCCTCGAGCAATACCGGCAGGAGCGCTCTCTCCTCTTTCTGGACGGGGCTCTCGCCCAGCTCCAGGCCCTCCTGCCGCGAGCCCCGGTCCCAGCCCTCGGCCTTGCCTCCTTTCTCTTGGTTCAAACCGCGCACGAGGCGATCAGGCCCGAGCAAGGTCCCGACCCCAGACCCCGCCTGCTCTTTGTTCTCGCGGCCGCCGCCCAGGCTTTGCTTCAGCTCGGTTACTGGGACGATCTCGCCCGCGCCGTAAAGCTTGCCGGCCGTTGTCAGGCCCTGCGAACCTCCCCACCCGTCACCCGCTTTCGACTCGAGCTCGGCCGAGCCGCTCTCCTGGCTCGCGGAAGCGAACGCTCTCTAGGGCTGGCCCGGCTTGGCCGCCTCGCTCGAGCGGCCAACCGCGAGGACGACCGTCTCGGCGCTGGCTTGTGCTTGCTCGTGGCGGGCGAAGCCTGTCTCGACCAGAACCTGCCCCGCTCGGCCCGCTCGCTGCTCGACGAGGCGCGCCGTTACTTCGACCCCAGCCGCGAACCGGAACTCGTCCAGCTCGCAGCCCTCAAGAAGGCCTGGGCCCACCTCGATCTCGGCGAGTTCGGTACCGCCGCCGAACGCGCCCGCGAACTCGCCCGCCTCGAGACCTTCCCGCGGTCCTGGCGCTGGAGCCTCTGCTGGCTCCTGGCCGACCTCTTCTATCACCTGAAGGGCCCCTGGCCCGAGATTCGCTACTGGCTCAATCGGGCCCACGAGGAGCTCAAGGGGCGCTTCCTCAAAGCCCCGCTCGATCGCCTCGAAGAGCAGATCCGTGCCTTCGAGCTCCTCGCCGACTCCGCCGCTCGACCCGCCGCCCCACTTCGGCCGGACAACGCACTGCGAGTCGCCCAAGAGGCTGCCCGCCTCCTGCGCCGCCGCTTCGAGTTACCCCTCGGCGAGGAATTCAAGTTCTCTCTCTGGGAGGACAGCTGAGCCCGTGGGGAACCCTGGCCCAGCTCCGCGCTCGAGCTCCGGCTCAGCTCGCCTTGGCTCGGCGGGGCTTCTCCTCAACCTCACGTTTCACCAGCTCCAGGCTCTCCAGCGTCGCCTCCACCGTGAACCGCACCAGCTCGCGCAAGGGAATCGTCTTGCCTTCCGCCTCACGAGAAGCCATCGCCGCCAGGTCCAGCTCTTCCAGATCCGCCTTCGGCCGCGCCGGCTCGAGCTGCCTGCCTTCGGCTCGCGCCAGCATCTGCGAGCCCGAATACCCCAACAGCTCGCACAGGCCCAGCAAGATGTCGAGCTGCAGCCCCGAGTGCACCCGGTCCCGCCGACCCCGAAGGCCGTAGGAAAGCGCCGCCGGCGCGATGCCCAGCTCGAGCGCCAGCTCTCGCTGCACTCGGCCCTGACGCTGGATCTCCTCGCGCAAGACTTGGCGCAGCCGAGCCATCACCTCTCGGGCTCGCAGCACCGCGGGGGAGGCGTTGTCTTCGACCTTGCGCTTGGCCATCTTGCATGAATCCTACAGTTCGCGTCTGCTGGAGTCAAATGGGAATCCAGCATGGTTGACACTGTTCTGATTCGTCAGTACCATGCATTCAAGATGCTGCTCAGCCGTCCAAACGGGACAACTCCGTGCACGATTCTCGCCGATTCTCGCAAGAACGAGGGGCAGCTCTGCCTAGTGCAAAGGGATCAAAGCCTCCTCGCCCCCCACTTCCTCGCTCAGCGCTGCTCCAACCCCCACGACCTCGAGCAGGTGATGCTCCCACAGCGCCAGAGCCGCCCGCTTCTCCTTCAGGTAGGCGTAGCGATTGTAGATCGAGGTGACCGAGCTGTAGGCGTGACCGAGGACCCTTTGGATCACAAACTCATCGACTCCCAGCCGCGCCAGGCCCGTCGCCACGGTGCGCCGCAGATCATGCGGAGTCCACGCCGCCATGCCCAGCCGAGCTCGAACTCGACGGGCCTTGTTGGTCACAACCTCCACTCTGAGATGCCCGGCCGTCCGCTGGGCCGGGAAGACGAACTCCGCGTGCTGCCCACGCTGGGCCTCGATCAGCCTCAAGGCACCCGGCCCGAGCGGTACGACCTGCTGCCGACCGCTCTTGGTGGACTCGCCCGGCAGGGTCCAAAGGTCCCCGGCAACATCAGCCCATCGCATCCCGACGATCTCACCCGGCCTCTGGCCCAGCAGCATGCCCACTCGAAGCGCCGCAGCGAAGACCTGCGCCTCCCCCTCGAGACCCTGCCAGAGTGTGCGCAGCTCCTCGTCGCTCAGCACGCGATCTTTCCGCCGCTCCAGGCCGGGCTTGGCCAGATGCGAGCACGGATTGCTCTCCAACCAGTCGACGCTGATCGCCCAGTTGTACATCTTGCGCAGCGTCTTGAGCACACTGTTGGCCTGCATCGGGGCACTGCGGCCGAGAACGCCCTCCTGGCTCGACGAAGCCCTCAGCCCCTTCAAGCCTCGCGTCGCTACCGCCTCCAGAAGCTCCGCAATCTCCCCGCGACGGATCTCGCTCGCCTTGCGCTCAGCCCAGACAGGAAGCACATACTGATCCAGGACGCGCTGGTCCTCCCGCCAGCTGCGCTTCCTCCGCTTGGCCCACCGCTCAAGGTAAGCCTCGGCCAGAGCCCGCAGCGTCAGCGCCGACGAACGGACCTCGGGCTCAGCCGCTGGGTCCTTGCCTCGGCTGATCTCCAAGGCCCGATCTCGAGCCTGGTCTCGAGCATCGGCCAGACTCAGCCCGGGATACACCCCGAGCCGAATGCGGTGGTACCTCCCGTCGGCTCCCCGATACCGAAAGTAGAACGTCTTCGACCCGTTGCGGCCCACTCGCACCAGGAAAGCCGGGAAGCTCGAATCGTAGATGTCCTCCCGCTCCTTCTCGGTGGACAGAGCCCGCAGGGTGCGCTCGGTCAGGCGCGAACTGGCCATGGAATCCTCTCCTTGGGAGGTCTGCACGTTGAGCACTCAGACGTCGAGCAGTCAAACCCTCTATCTCAGGCTCAGAGAAGTCTGCGAGATGCTGGGCATCCATCGAGACACCCTCTGGCGCTGGCGCCGAGTCGGCCTGTTTCCCGTGCCCTTCCTCGGCAAGAAGCGCGGAGACCTGCTCTGGCGCAGAAGCGACGTCGAAGAGTGGATCGCCCGCCGAGACGCCGGCAAGATCTGGCCAGGAGCCGGGCCGGGCAAGCACCCCTGAGAGCCTCCCAACCGGGGTGCCTTCTGGGGTGCAAATCGCCTCTCTCATGGGGTGAAAATCGTATCAGACTGGTTCCGACCAGACCAGCCCCGTTGCAGTACTCTGCAGTAGGTGGAACGACCTCAAAGCATTACAAATCAGCGATTTGCGCAGCAGAATCCGACCGGTCTGCAGTGCCTTGCAGCCGACTGCAGTTCACTCCGACGGGTCTGATTGGCTTCTGCTCGTGGAGTGGATCGGCCGGCTGGTTGAGGATCCAGGCCGGGCGGGGGAACAGCCCCGAGCGGTTGCGGAACCGGCTGAAGAGCAGGTTCATGTCGCCGTTGGAGAGCAGCGTCAAATCTCGAGCAGGAAGGTCCCAGAACACCAGCCTCGACGCCCCATAGCTGAACCCCATCGAATTCGAGAGGCTGGAAAGGTAGCCGGCCTGGCGGACTCGGTAGCGGTTGTCCACTGGATTCGTGGGGTCGTAGGAGAAGGCGTCGTAGGGGCCTTCTCCGTTGGTGGCGGGTAGCTTGGGGCCGGTGTAGGCGGAAAGCGTCAAGGGCATCTCCCGGGCCCGGCGCATCGCGGTCTGAACCGCGGTTTCCGTCGCCAGAGGCCCGGGGCAGGCCTGGCCGGCGGTGCCCATGCCGCCGGTCGCATGGCCGCTCTGGAAGAGGTAGAAAGTCATCCAGCTCGAGCCGGTGGCGAAGCTCTGGTAGTCCGTGCACAGCGAACGGCCGGCGAGGTGGTTGGTCACCAGCTGGCGGGGCGAGGCGGCCGCGAGCGCGCTGCCCACCGTCTGCATCAGGCTGGCTGTGGAAGTGCCGTTCTGGGTAGTCAGGTCCAGGCGGGTGTCGAAGCCCGGGGAGTAGATCACGTGGTTGCCGGCCAGCCGGGCGGCCAGGTAGCGGGCGAAGTCCTCGGCGTTGGCCGGGTTGGGGAAGGGGTGAGTGGCGTCGCCCAGGCCCACCGGGTCCGCCACGCCCACCACCACCACGAGCAAGTCCGCCTGGTTGGCCTGTTCGACCATTTGCTCGAAGGCCTGCCAGTAGGCGGGGCGGGGCTTGGAGCAGTCGTTGGGAAGCGGCGCCGTGGAGCTGCAGCCGGCCAAGGTGTCGAAGGAGAAGCCGGCCGCGGCAGGCAGTGACGGCCAGCTCTGCCCGGCCCCGCTCCAGGCCAGGGCCGGGGCGGTCAGGACCACCGTGAAGCCTTTGGCCTTGCGATCCGCCAGATAGCTCGCCCAGACCGCGGTGTCGCCGTGGATCTCCCGCGGCGGGGCCGTCCAGGCGGTGTCCGCAGCCCAGAAGAAGGGCTGCGAGAGGTCCTGGTAGTACAACGGAGTGCGGCTAATCTGGCCGTCGCCGGTCACGGAGATGAGTTGAGTCGGTCGCCCGCGGTCGTAGAGCCGCACGCCGCTCCCGGTGCTGGCGGTGACGGTGATCGTGCCGGAGCTGGGGGTCCAGGTGGTGCCGGTGGCGCAGCTCTGGCCTCCCGTCGTGCCGGTGCAGGAGTCAATCTGCCACGCCCAGCTGCCCGGGGGCAGCGCGGCTCGTACCTTGAAATTCCTGGGGGCGCTCGCCGAACCCTCCCAGAAGGCGTCCTGAGTGAAGGTGGAGCCCGTTGAGGCGGTGAACTTCACGCGCAGCACCAGATCTCGGTAGGGGTTGCCACCGCCGGTGGTGAAGTCCTTGCTGGAAGCGATGGTCTTCTCCCAGCGGCGCCATTGGGAGACGGTGTCCTGGGCTCTTGAGGGAAGTGCGGAGGCCAAGGCGAGCAGAACGACGGCTGCGCAGTTGCGGAGCTGCATGGTAAATTCCTCCATTGCCTGCGAAGAGTCTGCATAAAGCGACTATAGAGGCTTTGGAGGAATTGCGCAAGTCTTCTTGAACACCGAGGTAGCTCGGCTCACTCACCGGCCGTCCGAACCGGCGCAGAGCCTCTCCACCCGGGAGGTGGCCAGCTTCCCGGGCGAGCCGGGCGTCTTCGAGGTCCGACCCGACGGGCCGGAAGGGCGCTCGGCGGCTCTCTACAGGCAGATCCGGCCGCAGGCCGGGCAGCCGGCGGGGGCGTTCGGGCAGGCTCCAACCAGCGTGGGTGGGTCGTCTCGGTTGAAGGGATCGGCGCGATCGAGAGCGGCCTTGGCGCCGTTGCAGGCGGCGCAGAGGGGGCGAAGGTTCGCTAGAGCGTTGGACAGGGCCGTGGCGTCCGCCATGCTCACGCCCACGAAGTGGCAGCTGCCGTCGCAGAACACTCTGGGGTTGGCGTTGTCCGAGATGTAGCGCCGGTAGGGCACGATGTGATCGCGGTCGGTCGCCGCGGCTCCGCAGAGGGCGCAAATGCCCGGCAGGATCCCCTGCGCTGCGAGGTTCCAGCCCGGCCGTTGAGAACCGTCCCACATCGTGCGCCGCCAGTTGCGGCCCCGGGGTCGAGTGCCGATCGGGCAGCGCTCGAATTTCTTCTTGAAGACCGGCTTGGTCAGCCCGGCGCTGAAGTGCTTCGAGGCCTGGCGTTCGGTGAGCCCTTTGGCGTGGTAGTTGCCGCGCCGGGGCGGGTTGATCCGCCGACCGCCGATCACCAGCGCGCCCTGCACCACCTCGCCGGCCCCCATCAGCCCCCACCCACCCGGCGCCAGCCGGGCCTGGGCGCTGCCGTGGCCGCAGCC
>CALMKX010000217.1 GCA_937867335.1 uncultured Acidobacteriota bacterium | reverse complement strand
CCCGAAAACCGGGGGAGGTTTGGCGGAATCGGCCCAGGAGCGCAAGTGATGGCGGATGAGGCACTTAGCCCGATTCGGCCCAGAGCCGCTCCAGGCGGCCGTGCACGTTTTCGGAGGCCGCGAGAGGAGGTTTGGCGGATGGCCCCTTTTGGGCCTTTAGAATCAAGGGCTTAGAAGTGCCACGGTGGAAATCGACGGCGGACCCTGCGGGGGATTGCGACACGATGGCGATGCCGAGATAGGTCACTTTTAGAACCTCGTGGAAATCGGCGGCGGACCCTGCGGGGGATTGCGACACGGTTTCGGTGCTGCAGTTGCTGCCGACGATTTTGAACGTGGAAATCGGCGGCGGACCCTGCGGGGGATTGCGACACCAGGATCACCGCTGCGAGCCTTGTTCATCGAGAACTGGTGGAAATCGGCGGCGGACCCTGCGGGGGATTGCGACAGGTTTTCGAAGCATTCGTTGCCCTGTCGATGACTTGTGGAAATCGGCGGCGGACCCTGCGGGGGATTGCGACAAAAGACCTGAAGTGCAGAGCGTCTTAGCTCTGAGCACGTGGAAATCGGCGGCGGACCCTGCGGGGGATTGCGACACGCTCCACAGAAAACCACCGCACCGAGAATCTGGAGTGGAAATCGGCGGCGGACCCTGCGGGGGATTGCGACATCCTCCACCCCTTAGGGAGACGCAGGGCGATCCAGATCGGTGGAAATCGGCGGCGGACCCTGCGGGGGATTGCGACACGCTCGTGGCGCTGGTGGCGCTGGCGGTGTTTTCAAGTGGAAATCGGCGGCGGACCCTGCGGGGGATTGCGACCTTCGGACATGGTGGACATTGAGGGTCTCCTTTCCTGGTGGAAATCGGCGGCGGACCCTGCGGGGGATTGCGACACCGGAAGGACACGGTGTTCCAGCGGGATTGCCGGGTGGTGGAAATCGGCGGCGGACCCTGCGGGGGATTGCGACATCACTTCGTCGGCGACCTTGGCCCTGGCGAGAATAAGCGTGGAAATCGGCGGCGGACCCTGCGGGGGATTGCGACCACAAGTGTTCGGATTTTTGTTCTAGGAGGGCTAGAAGCGGTGGAAATCGGCGGCGGACCCTGCGGGGGATTGCGACACTTGGTGTTGGCAGGAGTCGCCTGCCGGCGAACCAGCAGTGGAAATCGGCGGCGGACCCTGCGGGGGATTGCGACCGCGAACCGCGCGAAGCTCGCCGTTGACATCGCGAACGTGGAAATCGGCGGCGGACCCTGCGGGGGATTGCGACTGAAAACCGAAGATGCCGATGAGGACGAGGAGTCCTTGGTGGAAATCGGCGGCGGACCCTGCGGGGGATTGCGACACTTTACCATCGAGATAGGGCTCGAGACCTTCGGGGAGAGGTGGAAATCGGCGGCGGACCCTGCGGGGGATTGCGACACAGAAAAAGAGGATGAAGACCAACAGCAACCAGTGGGGGTGGAAATCGGCGGCGGACCCTGCGGGGGATTGCGACACCCTGTGTCTTCAGTCATGGACACCGCATGGCCCTGGTGGAAATCGGCGGCGGACCCTGCGGGGGATTGCGACAAGCCGCCGAGGTTGGTGAGGCTGCGGATGCCCACCTTCGTGGAAATCGGCGGCGGACCCTGCGGGGGATTGCGACAGAAGAACCAGAAGACCCCCCCCATTTCTTCGGGGGGGGGTGGAAATCGGCGGCGGACCCTGCGGGGGATTGCGACAAGAACCAGAAGACCCCCCCCGAAGAAATGGGGGGGGTGGTGGAAATCGGCGGCGGACCCTGCGGGGGATTGCGACCTTGAGGTACCCCCCGCCCTCGCCGTCGAGGACGATGTGGAAATCGGCGGCGGACCCTGCGGGGGATTGCGACATGAATCATACAAGGCAGGCGGTCCTCTGATCATTTGAGTGGAAATCGGCGGCGGACCCTGCGGGGGATTGCGACACCATGTTTCCAACGGTCTTGGCGCTGAGGACGGTCCAAGTGGAAATCGGCGGCGGACCCTGCGGGGGATTGCGACCTTTGCGGCCGCGAGCTGGCTGAGCCTTGCCACGAGAGGTGGAAATCGGCGGCGGACCCTGCGGGGGATTGCGACATCCTTTTTGTAAAGAGGAAGCGTTAGGGCTTCGTGGGTGGAAATCGGCGGCGGACCCTGCGGGGGATTGCGACATGGAGACTGCGGCCCCCGTGATCTCATCCGTCTCCAGAGGTGGAAATCGGCGGCGGACCCTGCGGGGGATTGCGACATCTTGGTGTCTCGCTGTGACATAGTCTCTCCTTCCGAGGTGGAAATCGGCGGCGGACCCTGCGGGGGATTGCGACATGAAGTAGGCGGTCATCCTCCGATTGTCGTCCGGGTTGGTGGAAATCGGCGGCGGACCCTGCGGGGGATTGCGACACTCGACGTGGATCAGAGACTCCTTTTTGCACGGGGTCGTGGAAATCGGCGGCGGACCCTGCGGGGGATTGCGACATGATCGAGAGTGAGACCGCCGGCGTTGAGTGCGGATTGTGGAAATCGGCGGCGGACCCTGCGGGGGATTGCGACACAAAGGTCATGAGACCGGTGAGGAGACTGATTGACCATGTGGAAATCGGCGGCGGACCCTGCGGGGGATTGCGACACTACTTGCTGAAGCGGAGAGCGGGGTCGATGGAGAACGTGGAAATCGGCGGCGGACCCTGCGGGGGATTGCGACTTGTCGAGGCCAACCTGCCAGATGGCGTGAACGACCGTTGTGGAAATCGGCGGCGGACCCTGCGGGGGATTGCGACATCTCGGCATTGTTCGGCACCGAGAAGTGCACCCAGCTGGTGGAAATCGGCGGCGGACCCTGCGGGGGATTGCGACACGGAGCTGATTGCACTGGGCGTTCAGGTCGGCGGGCTGTGGAAATCGGCGGCGGACCCTGCGGGGGATTGCGACACGAACTGCAAAACCTTGGCCAACCCTTCTGGGTTGGCGTGGAAATCGGCGGCGGACCCTGCGGGGGATTGCGACATGTGTGAACAAGGAACCTACCGCAGAGTTCTACGAAGTGTGGAAATCGGCGGCGGACCCTGCGGGGGATTGCGACAGTCTGAGTCTTGAGCGTTTCGCTCATGGTCGTGTCTCGTGGAAATCGGCGGCGGACCCTGCGGGGGATTGCGACATGTGCGGATAGGGCCGCTCGGCCACCACGATGAATTCCGTGGAAATCGGCGGCGGACCCTGCGGGGGATTGCGACAACTACACCGCTTGGTCTCTCCGCCGCCAAGGTACACGTGTGGAAATCGGCGGCGGACCCTGCGGGGGATTGCGACTGCTTGTCGGTCCGCCCGTTGAATGGGCGAATCTGTCTCGTGGAAATCGGCGGCGGACCCTGCGGGGGATTGCGACCTTTGGGGGTCTCAATCGTCATTGGATTCTCCTTCGTTGTGGAAATCGGCGGCGGACCCTGCGGGGGATTGCGACACAACCTGTGAATGTTTGGTGGTTAGCTCGAGAGCTATCCGTGGAAATCGGCGGCGGACCCTGCGGGGGATTGCGACACGTTGCCGGAGATGGGCAGCAGGTCGAAGGAGGTGCTGTGGAAATCGGCGGCGGACCCTGCGGGGGATTGCGACATGCGGACGAAGCCACGCTCCTTGAGCTCGTGGAAGCGTGGAAATCGGCGGCGGACCGGACCCTGCGGGGGATTGCGACATTCCAGTTCTGTTGCTCAAACGCGCAATGGTGGAGCATTGTGGAAATCGGCGGCGGACCCTGCGGGGGATTGCGACACGTCTTCGGTCCGACCGCCCAGTTCGCGGCAAATAAGTGGAAATCGGCGGCGGACCCTGCGGGGGATTGCGACATGAATCATACAAGGCAGGCGGTCCTCTGATCATTTGAGTGGAAATCGGCGGCGGACCCTGCGGGGGATTGCGACCTAGGGCGATGAGCAGGGCCACTACCAAGTGGCGCTGGTGGAAATCGGCGGCGGACCCTGCGGGGGATTGCGACATGAGATTGCCGATCTCCTTCATCTCGTCCCCCACCACGTGAAAATCGGCGGCGGACCCTGCGGGGGATTGCGACAAGACAGTGACCTGCTGGGCGAGTTGTTTCAGCGCGTGGAAATCGGCGGCGGACCCTGCGGGGGATTGCGACCTGGGATTCATGATTCCATCATTCTTGGGCTGCATTTGTGGAAATCGGCGGCGGACCCTGCGGGGGATTGCGACACGTGTCCGTGTTCAAGGTAGGTGAGGGGAACGGGTTTGGTGGAAATCGACGGCGGACCCTGCGGGGGATTGCGACCTTTCTCTTACATAACGCACGCAGAGAGGATGTTCGCGTGGAAATCGGCGGTGGACCCTACGGGGGATTGCGACACTCGAAGGGATACTCCTTTCCTGCGATGGACTGAGCAAGTGGATATCGGCGGTGGACCCTACGGGGGATTGCGACTGTCCGCTCACGAAACGAAATTGATCAGACCTTCTCTTGCGTGAATCGCCGTCGAAACCTGAATGGAACCTGCGCAGGAAAAGGCCCATTGCCACACCCTGCGGCGGACCGTCGGGCGTAGGCGTGCGGTCTCCGCGCCCGGGGGGGCGGTGAGGGCGGCGGCGAAGGCCGCGATCTAGCGGGCTGGGACCACTGCGCTCCTTGCGCGCGAGCCAGCGCCCGCGGCTCAGGGCGAACTTTCCGCCTGACATCGTGTCGGAACCCTGCAGGAGGCAAAGCCGTGCGAGAGGGCGGCGGCGCTGAGGAGCGCTGAGCGGGCGAGCCAAGAGACCGAGCCCGACGCCACCCGAAGCCGCCGCCCAGCCTCCGGAAACCGCGCAAGGGTGGCAGCCGTCGCAGTTTCGCCACCCACCCGGAGCGCTCGAGGGCCCTTCGTCGATGAGCTCGAAAGAGAAGGTTTTCGTCCGCTGCGGAGAGCGCTACCTGCCGCCCGAAGACGAGGGCTGGCGGGTGGTCACTTTGCCGAGCGAGCTTTCGGCCGCAGACCTGCCAGAGGCCGTGCGGCTCGTGCGCGAGGCGTTGCGCCCGGTGAAGAAGGCAGACCTCTTGATCGCAGGCCCGGTGACGCTGGGGGTGGCCCTGGGGCAGGGGCTCGCTCACGAGCCGGTGGCGATCGACTACTGGCAGCTCAACCAGATGAGCAAGGAGATCGAGCCATGGCTGAGCAACCGAAGGAACCTGTGACCCACCCGCCGCCGGATCCGGTTCGCCTGGGCGAAGAGTACCGGCGCATCCGGCGTGAGATGGGTGTAGACCGAGTTCGCGAAGTCCTCGAGGCCGTCGAAGAGGCGATCGATCACAGGCGCGACGCGTCCGGGCGCAGCCTCACCGAGAAGGAGCTGGACCTGGTGGCGCACCGGGGTGAGGTGGCCCGCGCGGGCCAGGGCGGGCCGGGGCTGCTACTGCTGATCGTGGGCTACTCGCCGGAGCCGCTCCTCCTGGCGGCGGTGTACCACCAGCCGCGCGAGGTGGTGCTGCTCAAGAGCCGGGACCTCGAGAACGACTACCTGCGCCGGCTCGGCGAGCGCTGGGACCGGTTCGCGGCGCCAAGGCTGCCTCAGTTGCCGAAGTCGGCGGCCTTGCTGCGCGACGGGCCGGTGGTGAGGGACACGCCCGAAGACCTCTTTCGCGCGGTGGCCCGGGCGACCGCCGAGGCCCGAGGGCGCGGACTTCGCCCCATCGTGCTCGACATCACGGGTGCGAAGAAGACCATGGTGGCCGGGGCCTTCCTGGCGGCGGGGCACCTCGGGATCGAGACCAGCTATGTGGACTTCGAGCGCTACGACAGTGTTCTGAGGCGGCCCGAGCCGGGCACGCCGCGGCCGGGGCTGTTGCCCCACCCGGCCCAGCTCTTTCGCCTGGGCGAGCGTCGAGAGCTGGCAAGCCTGTTCGAGGCCGGCCGCTACGAAGAGGTGCGGCGCCTGGCCGAAGCCCTGGCGGGGGCCGCTGGCTCCTCGGTGGTGAGGCAGGTGCTGGGCGAAGAGGAGGCCGGCCGCCAGGGGAGCGCCTTTTCCACCCTTGCCGCGATCGCCGGGGCGTACCAGCTCTGGGCCGACGGTTTCTACCGGGACGCGGCGGAGGCGATCCGGGCCCTTCCTGGCCTGCCGATGCCGCCCCAGGTGGCGCAGCTGGCCGGGTGCTGGCCCAGCTGGCGGCAGCCTGAAGCGGAGATCGTTGCGGGCCTGGCCCAACCGAGGGTGTTCGCCGACCCGGCCACGACGCTCCAGAGCCTCCTCGAGCTCCTCCTCTGGTGGCCGCCGGCCCGGCGGGAGGAGGCACCCCGGCTGGCCTTCCTGCGGCTCTACGGAGGGCTCGAGGCGCTGTTCTTCTTCACCTTCGACCGCCTAGTGGCGCGCCGACTGTCCTTGGCCGATCTGCGCTGCAAGAACGCGGATGCCCTGAAAGACCTCGAGCGGGAGCTACCTCGGGACGAACAGGGCAAGACCCTGGACTGGCAGCAGCTCCTGGTAGCTGGCGCAATCGAGAGCTGCCGGAACGACTCGGGGCTGGCTCTCGCTGCTGCCAAAGGGGAGACCCGGAGGTTCGCTCCCTATCTGCGCGAGGTGCCCGGCCTTGCGGAGAGGCTGGGCAAGCGGCTGCAGACGGCGGAGGAGCTGGTGCCGTCGGTCAAGATCCGCCTGCAGGACTCACCCCTTCCGCCCTCGGCCCACAACCAGCTGATTTTCAAGGCCGAGGACGAGCTGACGCTGCAACGCTTCCGCAGCCTGCGCAACAAAGCCGTCCACTGGCTGGCACCGGTGCCGGCCTCGACGGCGCATGACCTGGCGAAGCTTTTCGCCAAGGCGGCGAACTTTCTCCTGCCGCTGGTGTCGGAGCAAGTAGAGCGAGACCTCGAGGGCCGCTTCGCGGAGCTCAGGGGCTTCCGGGAATGGGCGGCCTACCTGGACCGGGCGGCTCGGGGCGACGTGGCGCAGGAGCTGCGGCCCCTCTCCTTCAGCGAGGTGGCGGCCCGGGTGGGGCTCGAGCTCGAAATGTCGGAAGACGGAAAGGGAGCCGGATGAACGTCTACGTGGGAGGGGACGTCCGAGGCATTCAGGATTTCATTTTCGCTTCACCGCGGCTGCTCGAGATGCGGGGGGCGAGCGCCGTGCTCCGCCTCTTCGACCACGAAGTGGTGGGCAGGCTGGCGAAGAAGCACGGCGGGACCAAGATCTTCGCCGGGGGCGGCAACTTCCTGGTCTCGCTGCCGGCTTCGAGCGAGAAACCGGCGGGAGAGGTGGCGAAGCCCTTCCTGCAAGACGCGAAGGCCGCCTTCTTCGAGCTCACCGGGGGGCACGAGATCGTGGTGGAGGCCTGGGCCGAAGGGGCAGAGGGCTTCGCCGGCGCCCGCGAGCGGCTCGATCACGAGATCCGCCTGCGCAAGCGCCAGCCCACCACCGCGCGAGCACTCGCCAGCTTCCCCTTCCTCAAGCGCTGCGAAAGCTGTGCGCGGGAAGAAGCCGACGTTCTCCACGGCTTCGGGGACGACGAGGGAGAGCGCTGGATCGGCCCCTCTTGCTGGGCCAAGCGGCAGATGCACGTTCAGCTGCAGAGGCTGCAGAAGACGGGGCGGTGCCCGGGGCTGAAGGTGGTGGGCGTGGGGGAGACCTTGCTTCCGAGCCTGCCCCTCGACGACATGAGGCTGGCTGCTCTGCCCAAGACCTTCCAGGAGCTCGCCGGGGACGACGATCTCGGGCTGGTGGTGGCCGACGGCAACGGCCTGGGCGAGATGTTCCAGGGCTGCAGTCTCAAGGAGTACGAAGACCTCTCCGAGCGCGTGGACCGAGCGCTGAAGGAGGCCCTCGGGGCCGCGCTCCTTCAGGCCTTCGGCGCGGATCGCAAGAGCTGGAGAGCGCAAGTGCTGATTTGCGGCGGCGACGACCTGGTAGTGGCCCTACCGGCCAGGAAGGCCCTGGGCTTCGCCCGAGAGCTGATCGCCGCGTTCCGCGTGCCGCATCGAGGCAAGGTGGCAGGCATGGCGGCCGGTGTGGTCTTCGCCAAGCCGGGCTTTCCGTTCCGCACGGCCCACGAGCTCGCGGAAGAACTGCTGCGGGGAGCGAAGGCCCATTGCCGCCGATCCCCCGGCCGTTTGGCCGCGCTCGACTTCCACCGGGTTCTCGGCACCAACGTGCAAGACCTCGCGGCCGAGCGCCGTGCCCTGCTGCCGGCGGACGACGACGGCCAGCACGAGAGCTGGTCCTATGGCGCCGCTGGCCCCTACGACGCAGACGAGCTCGACGCGCTGCAAACTCTGGCCAAGATCCTGCGCCGCCTGCCGCGCAGCCAGCTCGGCCGTCTGCGGCAGATTCTCTCGCCGCGCGACGATTCGGTGGCCGCGGAGGATCGCGACTCGCACTGGCGAGTGCCCCGGCGAGTGCTGGCCGAGCTGCGCAGCTGGCGCAGCCGCCAGGAGGGGCTCGAGCCGACCGAGCTTGCCATCGGTACCGAGCCGGATTCCCGGCTGATCCAGAGCCGCGAGGAGAAGGGGAGGAAGGGGCCCCGCAACGTTCATCGCTGGGTGCTGGCGGATGCCCTGCGCCTGGCCGAGCAAGGGGAGGTCTGAGGATGGAAATCCACTACACGCTGAGCTTCGCCGAGCCCTGGCGAGTGGGCAGCGGCGAGGCCGCCGGGGCCTGGTTGGATGGCCAGGTGCGGCGCGACGGTCGAGGGCTGCCCTTCGTGCCCGGCACCACGGTGCAGGGCCTGGCGGCCGATGCCCTCGGCAGGCTGCTCGGGGCCCTCGGGCTCGAGTCCTGCGAGCGATCGACCGGGCGGCGAACCGAGCGGGGTCAGCAGGGGCCTCCCGGCTCCCTCTGTGGCGTCACCCGCGAAGGCACGTGCCCGTTCTGTGCGCTGTTCGGCTCGAATTTTCACCCGGGCGCGGTGCTCTGGGGGCCGGCGAGACTGGCGCTCGAGGGCGCGGCCGGTGCCGAGCCCACTGCGGAGGCGCAGAGAGCGCTGGCCGGCGTGCGGGAGCTGCTGTTCCGGGGGCGCCCGCGAACGGCGATCGAGCGCCGGAGCGGCCGAGCGGAGGACGAGCACCTCTTCGCGCTGGAAGAAGTCCTGCCAGACTGGTGCTACGCGGGGCGGATCGAATTGCCGCCAGAGGCCCGCCCGCTCCACGTCTCCTTGCTGGTTGCGGCGCTGCGCATGGTCCGGGAGATCGGAAGCGGCCGGCGGCGCGGGCTCGGCGGCTGCCGCATCGAGATCGACGCCGAGAGGACGAGCCTCGAGCCCGCGTTCGCGGACTGGCGGCAAGCGATCCGGGAGCTCGCGGATCTCGAGGCTCTGGGCCGCAAGCCAGCCGCTTCGCCGCCGCGACGGGCCGTCGGGCCGCCGCGACTCAACCACCAGCGGCCGGCTCTTCTGCTGCTCCGAGCCCAGGTCCAAGGCGAGCTGTCGGTAGGGGGGCGTCCCGAGGCCGGCAACCTGGTCTCCGGCCTCCCGTACGTCCCGGGCAGCACGCTGCGGGGGGCGCTCGCCACCCGCTGGAGACGGGGCTACGAGAGCGAGGCCTTCACTCGCGCCTTCCTGAGCGGCGCCGTGCAGTTCGGCTTTCTCTACCCCAGCTTCGAGCAAGGCTCGGTGCTGCCCACGGTCGCTTCGCTCGCCACCTGCAAGCTCCACCCCGGGCCCGTGGAGCAGGACGGCCACGGCCTCTACGACCTTCTCCCGGGCCGAGAGCGCGAAGACTGCCCGGTGGAGGGCTGCGGAGCTCGCCTGGTGCCCCGCGTGCCGGCCTTCAGCTTCGACGGCGAGCCGCGAGCGATCGACCTCGCGCTCTCCCCCCACAACGCCATCGACCCCGCCAGCCAGACGGTTCGCGGCAGCGCCCTTTTCGCCTACGAAGCCCTGCCCGACGGCCGAGAGCTGAAGGGATTTCTGCGCGGCGAGAGCCACGAAGCGCTCGAGGAGCTGCTCGCCGGCCTCGAGCTGCAGCCGGGAGAGGCCTTCCCCCTGCGGGTGGGCCGGCGCAAGGGGAGCCTCGGCACGCTGAGTTGCACCTTCGAGCCCTGGACCGGGGAGGCCGGGTCGAGCGGGCTCTTCCCGGATCTGGGGCCGGGGCCGAAGGAGATCGGCCCGGGCGGGTCGGTGCGCATCGACCTGCTCACTCCGGCCATCGTTCTCGATCGCCATCTCCGGTTCAAGGCGTTCCTCGAGCCGCAGGACTTCGGCCTCGAGCGCCCGCGTTTCTCGGCCGCCTTCTGCCACGGCGAAGTCCTCTCGGGCTGGAACAGCGCCCATCGCCTGCCCAAGGGGGACCAGATCGCCGTGGTGGCGGGCTCGACGTTCCGCCTGGACGGGCCGACGGCCACCGAGCTGGCAGCCCTTTCGAACCTGGCCCAGAAGGGCCTCGGACTCCGCACAGAAGAGGGCTTCGGCCAGTTCCGGGTGCGAGAGATCCAGAGGGAGGTAGAAGGATGAACGCCGAACACATCGTCCAGGCAACGGTTCTGCGCGCCCTCGCCGGCGCGGAGCTGCCAGCCGCTTTCCGCGAGCTCGAGGCCAAGCAGCCCGAGCGGCGCCCCTTGGCTCTCGCTCTGCTGCGCCTCGCCGAGAGGGCGACCCTCGCCGAGATCCGCGCCGAGGTGGCGAGGGTCGTCGAGCGGCTTCAGGGCCTGGCCCAAAAGGACGGGAAGGACAGCGCCCGGCGGCTGGGGGAGAAGTTCTGGCAGCCGTTGCAGCGGGAAATCGAACGCCAGACGGAGCTCGCCGAGGAGCCTCTGCTCCTGGAATCGGAGTCTCTGTGGGAGGGTGTCGGCCCCTTGCGCAGGGCCGCCCTCTGCAAAGGCCTGCGTGCGCTGTTCGGCGGCGCCGAGCCGAGTCTCGGGGCCGCGTTCCTCAGCGAGCGTCTGCGCTTGCAGCTGCGCGCCCGGGCGCGCGCCTGGCTCGACGAGGAGCGCGAGAGCCGCTCGACCGAGAAAGGAGGCCGGTCGTGGAACGGGTGATCTACCGCGGCAAGCTGCTCTTCCCGGAGGGCTTCCACAGTGGCGACGGCCGCAGGCTCGAGGCGGTCGATCAGCCGCTCTTCCGCGACCCCGACGGCGGGATCTCGCTCGCCGGCAGCTCCTTCGCCGGAGCGCTGCGCCAGGATCTCCACCTGCTGCAGGAGGCCCTCGGCAAGGCGCCCTGCACGGAGGAGCCGAAGTGCCCGTGCGCGGTCTGCAGCTTGATGGGGCCTCGAGCGAAGACTCGCCGGGGCCAGGAGGAAACCCCTCTGAGGGCCTCGCGGCTCTATGTCTCCGCCGGGCGCGCCGAGGCCGGTGCCAGGGTGAATGTGCGCGACCGGGTGGGCATCGACCGCCGCACCCGCGCCGCGGCCGACCAGCGCAAGTACGACCTCGAGACAGTGGAGGCCGGCGTGGCCTTTCCCTTCGAGCTGAAGATCGACGATCCCGAGCCAGGGGAGCTCGCCCTCCTCGAAGCCTCCCTGCGACGCCTGGCCGAGGGCTGGTGGTTTCTCGGCGGCAAGACCTCTTCGGGCCTGGGCCGCGTGGAGCTGCAGAAGCTGAGCCGCGAGCGACTGGCGCTCGGGGACAAGCCGACTCTGATCGCCTATCTCCTCGACGAGCCGAGCCCTGGCGGCGGTCCGAGGAGCCTGCTCCGAGACGGCGGTGGATGGGCGGAGCCTGGCTGGTCCCTCGAACCGGCCGGCGACGCGGGAACCAGAGGCTGGGCCCAGGTGGCCCTCCGCCTGCGACTCCACTTCCCCTGGGGCTTCCTGGTCAACGATCCCGGAGAGGCCGCCCTTCGCGGCAAGGACCACAGCTTCACCCGCCGGAGCGACGGTGTGCCCCTGTTGCCCGGCAGCTCCCTGCGGGGTGCCCTGCGCAGCCAGGCCGAGAGGATCCTGCGCACCCTGGCGGGGGATGCCGGTGCCTGCGACCTCCACCGCAAGGGCCAGGCCTGCCACGAGAAGGTGCTGAAGGAGAACGAGGCCCGGGCCGCCTCGGGCCGCGCGGCCCTGAGCTTCGAGGAGGAGCTGACCTGGCTCTGCCCGGCCTGCCGGGTGTTCGGCTGTGGCCGGCTGGTCTCCTCGGTTCGAGTGACGGACTTCCAGCCGGTGGAGGAGCGGGGCTGGGAGGAGATGCACCACGAGCTGGTGGCGATCGACCGCTTCACGGGCGGAGCCGCCGCGGGCTTCAAGTTCGATGCCGAGGCAGCCGCGGGAGTCAGCCTCGAAGGGGAGATCCGTCTCGAGCTGCGCGCCGGCCGACTGGAGGCCTGGGGGCTGGGCCTCTTGACGCTCGCCCTGCGCGACCTGCTACGGCAAGAGATCCCCCTGGGCTTTGGCACCGCCAAGGGCTTGAACGAGGTCGAGGTGAGCGTACGCGAGGTGGCGGTGTTCCGCTTGGCGCCTTCGTCCGCTCTCGAGCTCGGCTGCCTGCCGGCAGGTCCGGGCACCCACCGCTTCAGGCCCGGCGACGTCGACGCGGGCCCGGAGCCGGCCCTGCAAGCGGCCGAACGTCATTTCGGGCCCGCAGCTCGGGGCTGGGTGGCAGCTCTCCACAAGGAACTCGCCCGGAAGCCCCAGCCCCCGTCGACCCAGGAGGCCAGGCCATGAGCGCACCATCGAACCCGTCCCAATTCGAGTTGAAGCCCCTCGCCGAGGATCTGGCCGCGCAGGCGGTGGCCACCCTGGCCGACGGCCTCAAGACCCTGCCTGCGGGCGGTGAGCTGTGGGGCCTCTACACCACGCCGGCCACGTCGCAGATGGGCCGCAAGCCCGTCGAGCAGTGGCGGGCCCTGCTGCCGAGCCTGCCGCTGGTGGAGGCGCGGCTGTTCTCGCCGGAGGTGGACTTCCACTGGCTAGGCGGCCGGGGCGTGGTGCTGTCCGGCGGGGCGGCGGGCGCAGAGCTCGTAGCCGGTGCGGAGGCGGGCTGGTACCGCCGCGAGCGCAGCTGCCGGCTCTGGGGAGAGCACCTCGAGGGAAAGGGCTGCTGGTACGAAGAGCTCATCCCGGATCCGATCATCTACCACGGACTACCGGCCGACCCGGAGCACCGCAACCCCTTCGTTCGCCTGTGCGAGTACGTGCGAGACGGAGTGGTGGAGTACGTGCGGTTTCTGGACGTCGAAGGGAGAGAGCGATGAACTGGCAGACGGGCACGATCGAGGAGTTCCAGGGCGACCGGGCGCAACACGCTCACCACCGCAAGGTGCGCACTGCGCCCGGGGAGCCGTGGGCCGAGCTGCACTACCTCGAGGTCGAGAAGGCCCTCGACGCCGGCTACACCGAAGAGGACCTCGGCCAGGGCAAGAGCCTCGAGTTCGAGGGCCGGCCAGGCCCCAAGGGGCCGGTGGTTGTCGCCGTGAAGCCGCGGGAAGCCCCAGCCTCCAGACGGGCGCCGGCAGCACCGGCCGGGGCTGGCGTATTCCACAACCCCTACCACTTCCTGCCCCTGGTGGCCCCGCCGCAGGAGACGCTCGAGCCGGCTGGAGCGCTGCTCGAGAGTTGCACCTTCCACGATCGGTTCTGCCCGGATCGCCTGGGCGGCCGCATCGTGTGCCGGCTGACGACCGAAGGGCCCCTGGTGGTCGGCGGGCGGCAGGAGCAGCCGAGCGACGACCCGAACGGGCCGAAGCAGGTTCGGCCTTTCACCGTCCTCGACCCGTCCCAGCCCGACGGCCGGCGGCCCGCCCTGCCGGCCAGCACCCTGCGCGGCCTTGTCTCGAGCCTCTTCGAGGCGGCGACCGGCTCGGCGATGCGGGTGCTGCCGGAGCGCGAGTTCACGAGGAGGGCCGACTATCAGAAAGAGTTTCTCTCGGAGATCGGCATGGTGCGGCGCTGTGGAGGAGGTCTGGTGCTGCAACCTCTTACCCTTTCGACGGAACAGATGACCTCTCTCTGCGCCGCCGGCAAGGTCCCCGATCCATCCCGAGCCCGCATGGTCCTGAACGGCTACGGGCACGACAGAGTACTCGGTGAAACCGCAGCCTTCGGCTTTCTCCGGACTGCAGGGCTGCGCAGCGCCTCGACGAGTCATCGAGGCGACTACTGGTATTTGCGTGTCAAGGACGCGCAGCCTCATCGAAAAGAAATGCGACGCCGGGATGGAAGCATTCAGCTCCTGGCCTGCATCGGCCTCGACGCGCCGGCGGGAGAAGTCCCCATCCCGCACGAAGAGTGGATGGCGAAGCCCGAGGTGGAGCGGTCGTCCTACACGCGCGGCCTGTTGTTCGTTTTCGGCCTGAACGACAGCAAGGCTAAGAACTTGCCGCCGGAGAAGAAACACGAGTACTTCATTCCCTACTCGCAGGCGCAAGAGACGGCGACGAACGGTTTCCTGCCGATCCCTGAAGAGGTCCTGGAGGACTTCGAGAGAATCGCCAAGAGCGCGGCCGCGTTGCCCCGGGGCGGTGACGGAGGTGAGGACCTTCCCTACGTGCCCGCTGGCAGGAAACAGCTGAGCGAGGAGCATGGCTGGCGACCCGAGGAAGGGGACCTGGTCTACTTCAAGCGCGACAGCAAGGGCAACGTCGAGCACCTTTCGTTCTCATCGATCTGGCGCCGCAGCGTGCCGGGCTCGCTGCACGGCGCCCTCCGCAAGGTCCATCCCGACCTCGTGCCTTTCGACGAGCAACGGCAGCAGCTCACCCTTGCCGAGCAGGTCTTCGGTTTCGTGGAGCAGCGCAGCGGCAAGGGAGAGGAAGGGGCCCGGGCCCTGGCCGGGCGGGTACGGTTCTCCCATGGGCTCGCCAACTCGAACGAGATCACCCGCCAAGACGGCTGGTACCTCTTCCCGAAGGCCCGCCACCTCAAGATCCTCGCTTCCCCCAAGCCGCCCAGCCCGGCTCTCTACTTCGGCCACTTGGGCTACGTCTCGAAGAAGGATCTGAGCCTCGAGGAGCACACTCCGGCCGGCCGCAAGGTCTACCTCCACCACCGCAACCCTGCCGACCCGGCCGCCTACTGCGACCAGCCGGAAGCGGCCAAGCGCCACCTCCACCTGATGGCCCGGCCGATCCGCCCGGGAGTGAGCTTCTACTTCCACATCGATTTCCAGAACCTCAGCCGCACGGAGCTGGGCTTGCTCTGTTTCGCCCTGCGACCTTCGGCGGAGTTCCGGCACAAGCTCGGCCTCGGCAAGCCCCTGGGGTTGGGCAGTGTGGAGCTCGAGCCGCTGAGCGTCGGCTTCTTCCACCCGGCCCGGCGGTACGCGGCGGACGGGCTTTTCGAGCCCAAGTACGCCGCCAGCACGGGCGACCTCAGCGGCTGCGAGCTCGAGCCTCTGCTCGCCGCCCGCTACCGCCACGAGAGGGCGGGCGCTCCCGCCTCGCCCGAGGCCGAAGGCTTCCCCAGCCTCGAAGCGCTGCTGCAGGAAGGCCGCGCCTGGGTGAGGGCGAAGGCTCGCCCCGTAGCCGAGGCGCTCGAGCTGATCGGGGACCCAAGCCAGGTGCGCGCGGAGGTCTGCTACCCCAAGGTCACCGGCCAGCTCGGGGAGAGCGAGCACTTCCAGTGGTTCGTGGCCAACGAGACTTTGGCTCGAGCGGACACGGAGGTGCGGCGGTGCGCCAGGCTGCCAGAGCCGCAGTTCCTGCACGGCCTCGCATCGGCAAAGCTCCTCCCCACTCTCAAGGAGCTACCGCCTGGGGCGGAAGTCAACGATTTGATTCGGCGGGCCAAGGCGGACCGTCCCCGGCGATGAGGCTGGTGGTCTCCTACGACATCTCGGACGACAAGAAGCGCACCAAGGTGGCTGGAATGCTCGAGAACTTCCTCACGCGTGTGCAGCTATCGGTCTTCGAGGGCGAGCTGGACGCCCCGGTGCTGGTGCAGCTGGTGAAGAAGGCGCTGCCCTTGCTCGATGCGGAAACCGACAGCCTTCGCGTCTACCGGCTCTGTGGCCCGTGCGCTGCCCGAGTGGATGTTTATGGCGCGGGGGTGAAGATCGAGAGCGAAGCGGTCACCATCCTGTGAGCCGGCCATGAGCTTCCTTGCCGAGCTGGCTTCCACGAGCACCCTGCGTCGCGCCTGGGACGCTGTGGCCTCCAAGCGCGGCATGGCGGGGATCGACCGCGTGTCGATCGACGACTTCCGGCGCGACCTGGAAGCCAACCTCGCCCGGCTGGGTGAAGAGATCCGGCTCGGCAAGTATCGGGCTCTCCCGGCCCAGCGCATCCGCCCGGCCTTCCTGGCCGCGGCTGACCGAGCGCTGGTAGTGCCTGCCGTGAGGGATCGTGTGGTCCAGCGGGCCAT
Source organism: uncultured Acidobacteriota bacterium (assembly GCA_937867335.1). GTDB lineage: Bacteria > Acidobacteriota > Thermoanaerobaculia > Multivoradales > SZUA-115 > JAXLQX01. Next base: position 8,676 of record CALMKX010000217.1, on the reverse strand, counting down.
CGCCGACCTGCTCTCGCCCCAGGTCGAGCCGCTTCTTTCCCCTTCGTGCCGAGCCTTCCGCAAGGGAGCCTCCGCGATGGCCACGGCCGAGGAGGTCGGCCATTGGATCCAGGCAGGCACGGCCTGGGTGCTGAGGGCCGACGTCAAAGGGTTCTTCGACCACATCCAACCGGATCTGCTGCTCGCCAAGCTCGGCCCTCTGGTGGACGCGGAAGGGCTGCGTTTCCTCGAGCGTGTCGTGCGCTGCCGGGTCTTCGATCACGACGAGGTAGCCGAGATGCTGGTCGGCATCCCCCAGGGCTCACCGCTGTCGCCGCTCCTGGCCAACCTCTACCTGAGCGAGCTCGATCGTGCACTCGAGGCCGAACATCCTCGCTACCTGCGGTATTGCGACGACCTGATCGTGCTCGAGGTCGACAAAGCGAAGGCCGAGGGAGCCCTCGCTCGCCTGGGCGAGCTGCTTTCGCCGCTGGGTCTCGCCCTGAACGAGGCCAAGACCCGGCTGTGCCGCGCCGAGGACGGATTCGTGTTTCTCGGCTACCACTTCGGACCCACGGGCCGAGGCCCGGCCGTCAAGGCGATCGAAGCCCTGAGCTTCCGGCTGAAGGAGATGGAGCAGTCCCGAGAGCCCGACCTCGCCGAGCTGGACGCTCTCCACCGGGGCTGGGTGCAGTACTTCGGCCATCATCCCGAGGCCTGGTGCGGCTCGGTGCCAGGAATCCTCGCCCTGCTGCGTGCCGGGCACGTTCCCGCCGGGCGAGAGGGGTGGCTGGCGGAGCTGCTCGAGGAGCGCCGTCGGCTCGGGGCGGCCCCTGCGCCCTGGGCCCTGATTCTGGCCGAGGCGTGGCAATCGGAGGGACACGAAGAGCAGGCGTGGCTCGAGTTCGGAGACTTGCCCGAGCCGCCACGGGATGCCCTCGAGCGCTGGGCCGAGGTGCTCAGGGTGCCCGCCGAGGAGCTGCGGCGAGCTCTGCCGCGCCTGAGCGGACCCCCGGCCCGGCGACGGGAGGCTCTGGCCGAGCTGGCAGCGGAGCTGGGGCGGTTCGACGCGGCCTCCAGGCTTGCCGGCCTGGCGCTCGCCGCCGAGCCCGAGGAGGCGCCCGCGCGTTCGACGACACCCTGGATCGACCCGGACGAGAGCGATCTCGAGCTGCTGCTCTCGCTTTTTCAAGGGCGAGAGGGAGTCCATGCCGTGGAGTCGGTTACCCGTGGAGGGCACCGCACCTTCGTACCGGTGCAGCGGGCGCTCCTCGCCGATGACTGGCGCGCCCACCTGGCCGGAGAGAAGACGCTCGGCCTCCCCCTGGTGCGTGCGGGCAATACCTGTCTGCTGGGCATCCTCGACGTGGATCTGGACCGCAAGACTCTGCTGGCGGCCGAGGGGCGGGTGGAGGAACTCCTCGGCCGGGCTCTGGCCACAGCCCTCCGGCTGCGGGCCGAGCTCTCGCGTCGGCGGGTGGACTGCTTGCTGGAGTTCTCCGGAGCGAAAGGCTACCACCTGTGGATCCGGCTGCAGGAACCTCTCCTCGCCGCTCGCCTGCGGCGCTTCCTCCTCGAGGTCCTCGATGCCATCCGCCCTTTGCCTGAAGGCGTGCGCGTGGAGGAGTTCCCCAACCGCGACCGCCTGCGCAGCGAGGAATGGCGGCCTTGCGTGAAGCTGCCTCTTGGCCTTCACGGCAAGAGCGGTCGCCGCTGCGACCTGCTCGACGGGCAGGGTCGCGCCCTTCAGGACCCTTTCGAGGCGCTGCGCGGCTGGCGTCGGGCGGGTGCCGAGTGCTTCGAGCCCGGCTCGGGTCTCGGAGCCACCACCCCCGCTGCCGAGGCCGCCGAACCCGACCTCGGCCCGCGAGCCCGCAAGATGCTCGAGGGTTGCCACGTTCTCGGCTACCTTGCCCGCCGAGCCCGGGAGACCAGCTACTTGAACCATCGCGAGCGCAGCTCCCTGCTCTGCACGCTCGGGCACCTGGGCGAAGAAGGTGCGGCCGCCCTCCACGTGATCATCCGGCACACTTACAACTATCGGCGAGAGGTGACTCAACGGCACATCGAGCGACTGCCGGCCTTTCCGATGTCTTGCCCCAAACTCAAGGAGATGCACCCGCAAGCGGCCGCACTCGGGGGGTGCACCTGCGACTTCTCCACCCGGGGCCGGGCTTATCCCACGCCCCTGCTGTTGGCGCTCAAGCCCTCCCAGATCCCGGCTTTCCAGGCCTCCGCGCAGAGCAGCGGCAGCGGTTCCTCAGCGGCTGCGCCGCCCCCGGAGGCTTCCGTCACCGCCGGTGGCGAGGCCGAGCAGCAGGTTCGGCGCCTGGCCGAGCTGAAGCGCCATCGGCGCGGTCTCGAGGCGGCGATCGAGCGCACCGAACGGGAACTGGACCAGATCTTCGAGCGTGCCGGGACGGACCGTCTGGTGCTCACCCTCGGAGTGTTGAAGAGGGTGGTTCCGGCCGAGGGCCAGCGTTCGGAGTTCCTGATCGAGGTTTGACCGTGCAGCTGCTCTACCTCACCGATCCTCACACCCAGGTCCGCCGCAAGGACGAGCACCTCGAAGTCTGGGAGGGGGAGAGCCGAAAAGCGAATGTGCCACTGCAGAGCCTGGAGAGAATCGTGGTCTTCGGCTCCGTCCCTTTCACTTCTCAAGCGTTGGCCCTGGCGCTCGACAAGGGGATCGACGTCTCGTTTCTCTCCGGTCATGGCAAGTACCGTGGCTCCCTTCTGGCGGCGCAGTCGAAGAACGTATTCTTGCGCCTGGCCCAATGCGAGCGTTTCCGCCACGGCGGCTTCCGGTTGGCCTTCTGCCGGGCTGTGGTGACGGCGAAAATCCTGGCGCAGCAACGGGTTCTGACGCGCTACGCCCGCAGCCAGCGGGCCGAACTCGAGTCACGGGCCCTCGAGGAGCTGGCTCGGCTGCTGGGCCAGGTGGCCGAAGCCGGTACCCCGGAAGGCTGCCAGGGCCTGGAGGGCCAAGCCGCCGCGGTGTACTTCGAGCAGTTTCGCCACATGCTGACGGCGCTGGAGTTTCCCGGTCGCAGGCAGCGGCCGTCTACGGACCCGGCCAATGCCCTGCTGAGTCTCGGTTACGTGATGTTGGGCAACGAAATCGCGAGCCTGCTCGAGGCGCTGGGGCTGGACCCTGCCGTAGGCTTCCTGCACGGGCTGCGCTACGGCCGCCAATCTCTGGCGCTGGATCTCGTGGAGCCGTTCCGCCAGCCGGTGATCGACCGCCTCACACTCCGGCTGCTGAATCTCAAGCAGTTCACGCCGAAGGATTTCGAAGGAGGAGAGAAGGGCCTGCGCCTGGTGCCGGAGGCGCTGAAGCGGTACCTGGAGGAGTACGAAAGGCATCTGCGAAGCTCAAGCGAAGGGGAGGGCTCGCCGAGCTGGCGGGAGCGCTTGAAGCAGCAAGCGGAGGCCGTACGGGCGATGGTGATGAACGACCGGGTGGAGCCCTTGTGGGTGTGGGACGGCTGAAGAGAAGGCCCGCCGCCAAACCTCCCGGGACCCCGAAAACCGGGGGAGGTTTGGCGGAATCGGCCCAGGAGCGCAAGTGATGGCGGCTGAGGCACTTAGCGCGATTTGGCCCGAGTCGGCTCCAGACGGCCGTGCACGTTTTCGGAGGGCGCGCGAGGAGGTTTGGCGGATGGCCCACTTTGGGCCTTTAGAATCAGTGGCTTAGAAGTGCCACGGTGGAAATCGGCGGCGGACCCTGCGGGGGATTGCGACACTCGGAGTTTCGGGAGTCTTTCTCCAGAACATGCGTGTTGTGGAAATCGGCGGCGGACCCTGCGGGGGATTGCGACACCTTCTGTGCCGCCGCCGCCGGACCTCTCTCTGCGAGGGTGGAAATCGGCGGCGGACCCTGCGGGGGATTGCGACACCAACATCGGGCTGGCGGCCGAAGTGAGAAGGGTAGCGTGGAAATCGGCGGCGGACCCTGCGGGGGATTGCGACACTTGCGGACGAGGCAGCGGGGCGGCTGCCGTACCAGTCGTGGAAATCGGCGGCGGACCCTGCGGGGGATTGCGACATGGTTCCCGCACCTGTTTCTGTCCATTTCATGATGATGTGGAAATCGGCGGCGGACCCTGCGGGGGATTGCGACACGTCGTCACTTCCGAGAACGGAACCGGGCTCAGCAGTGGAAATCGGCGGCGGACCCTGCGGGGGATTGCGACATCCGCCACCCCTCTTTGTAGAACTTTTGGAGGGCCGGGTGGAAATCGGCGGCGGACCCTGCGGGGGATTGCGACACTCTTCTTAGTTGAGAGTGACAGCGGTGCAGGATACATCGTGGAAATCGGCGGCGGACCCTGCGGGGGATTGCGACACCTTTCCTCGACGACGTGAACAACGTTGTCGGATGAAGTGGAAATCGGCGGCGGACCCTGCGGGGGATTGCGACACATACGTTCCTGCGATGTGGAGAAGGGCTCTTCCTTGATGTGGAAATCGGCGGCGGACCCTGCGGGGGATTGCGACAAGTTGAGAGACTTCTCTCTTCGAGCCCTCTCCTTGGAAGTGGAAATCGGCGGCGGACCCTGCGGGGGATTGCGACATGTAGAGTGGAGAGGTGTTGAAGCGACCCAGCTCGTGTGGAAATCGGCGGCGGACCCTGCGGGGGATTGCGACACTTTGATGCCCAGCGCCACGTCCGCCACGTCGGTGAGGTGGAAATCGGCGGCGGACCCTGCGGGGGATTGCGACAATCTTGAGCGCGCGCTGGACCCGGAGGGCGTTCGCGATGTGGAAATCGGCGGCGGACCCTGCGGGGGATTGCGACACGAGACCGCCGGAGTCATGATGGTGTTCGGCGCCGCGGTGGAAATCGGCGGCGGACCCTGCGGGGGATTGCGACACCTTGTTGTTGCTGGCGAAGCTCAAGGAGATGGGGATGTGGAAATCGGCGGCGGACCCTGCGGGGGATTGCGACACCCTTCACTTTCCGTTCCAGGCGAATCTGTCGCTGCGTGGAAATCGGCGGCGGACCCTGCGGGGGATTGCGACACGAAGGTAGCGAGAGCCGTGGGCACAAAGCCCAGGTGGTGGAAATCGGCGGCGGACCCTGCGGGGGATTGCGACATGAGGAATATCGTCGTTCGACGCCGAAGCACCCACTGACGTGGAAATCGGCGGCGGACCCTGCGGGGGATTGCGACACAAAACATTTCCCTTGCCGAAATAGGCATTATTTCTCGTGGAAATCGGCGGCGGACCCTGCGGGGGATTGCGACACGAGGGGCCGCCACCGCTGCCACCGCAAGCGGTGAGAAGTGGAAATCGGCGGCGGACCCTGCGGGGGATTGCGACACAATGAGAGTCAGTGGCTGCGGTTGAGGGTTCCCTCCGTGGAAATCGGCGGCGGACCCTGCGGGGGATTGCGACATCTGATCGAACGAGGTTGTGCCGAAGTCCTCATGACGTGGAAATCGGCGGCGGACCCTGCGGGGGATTGCGACACACATACGGAAAGGGCCATCTCTCCTGGGGTGTTGGTGTGGAAATCGGCGGCGGACCCTGCGGGGGATTGCGACATAGGCAAACTGGTCTGCGCCGTTCGTGAAAGCCATCGTGGAAATCGGCGGCGGACCCTGCGGGGGATTGCGACACTTCGACGTTCTTCACCTTCCCGCCGCACCGCTCCTTCGGTGGAAATCGGCGGCGGACCCTGCGGGGGATTGCGACACAATTTGCCCCGCTGAGAAAAGGGCAAAAAGGGGCCGGAGTGGAAATCGGCGGCGGACCCTGCGGGGGATTGCGACCCTTTTCCGGCGGTGGCGGTGGCGGTGGCGGGTGGAAATCGGCGGCGGACCCTGCGGGGGATTGCGACAATGAAAATTAGGTAGCAGGGCCTTTCGGCCCTGCTAGTGGAAATCGGCGGCGGACCCTGCGGGGGATTGCGACACTCCTTCCTTCCGTCGCACAACGCCAGATTTCTGGCGCAGTGGAAATCGGCGGCGGACCCTGCGGGGGATTGCGACACTTTCTCGGCTAGATCTGGCCTTGCTTCGGCTAGCGGTGGAAATCGGCGGCGGACCCTGCGGGGGATTGCGACAAGTTAGCCGGAGAGCTTGGATCGATGGGCACGGTCAGCAGTGGAAATCGGCGGCGGACCCTGCGGGGGATTGCGACACGACACCTTCCTGCTGGGTGAAAAACTCACCATTGTGTGTGGAAATCGGCGGCGGACCCTGCGGGGGATTGCGACAATGGATTTGTCGCACTGCAAGCGTTGAATCGGTTTGCTGTGGAAATCGGCGGCGGACCCTGCGGGGGATTGCGACACCACTTCTGCTGCGCCGTAGCGATTTCGGCCTCTACTGTGGAAATCGGCGGCGGACCCTGCGGGGGATTGCGACATCAGCGACAAGGCGAGTTTCTTCAACACTGCACTGCCGTAGAAATCGGCGGCGGACCCTGCGGGGGATTGCGACAAGCCGGTGGCGGCGACACTCTGGAAGGTGATCTCGGTGGCGGAAATCGGCGGCGGACCTTGCGGGGGATTGCGACACCTTAATATCCGCCTTCGAACGCTTTACATCCGAAGAGGCGGAAATCAAGGCTGCGACCTGCGGAGCATCCTGGGCGGGGAGACCCCGCCCCTACGGCTGGCCGGGCTGGAATCGCTTGTAGGGGCGCGGTCTCCGCGGCCCGGGGCGGGTGCGTCTCTTCAGGAGCGCTGAAGGGGTGCTACCGCTCTCGGCGCCGGCCCTCACCCCCTCGATCCCCCTCTCCCGACCCTCCCACTCCAGCCGCCCGGGCGAGGGGGAGGCCGGAAGGAGCCGGGGCCTCTGGACCCCTCTCCCAGGCGGCTGGAGTGGGAGGGCTGGGAGAGGGGCTGGGGTGAGGGGCTTGGCAGCGGCGAGCCTTGCTGAAGGTTGTGGAAATTGGGCGTGGGCCTGCAGAGTGTCGCTGGCGGGGAGGCCCTGCTAGTCCGTTTTGGGGGCGGGATTGGGGGCCGTGGCCTCTCCCCGGGGCCGGGGGCCTCGCTTTCCTCGAGCTCCTTGCGAACTTTTCTGGCGGAACGGGTTCGGAAGGAGGTGAGAGGGAAGGAGGCGACCCGGTGGCAGGTTCGGGGGTTGGGTGGCTCTACGACGGTGGGCTTTCGAGCTCCTCGGCTTCGGCCGCCTGGGCTAGGCCTTGGGCCAGGCGCTCCACCAGGTTTGCCATGCGGCCGGCGAAGCTGGCCAGGTGGTGGTCCCGCGGCGACAGCGTGCTCGTCCATCGCGACTCGCCGGCCTCGGCGAGGCAGCGTGCGGTGTGGAGCAGGTCCAGCCGGGCCGCGAGCAGGGTGAGCGTGGTTTCCGAGGCCTCGGGCCGCGGCCAGAGGTGGGCCTGCTCGAGCGCGCTCTCGAACAGCAGGCGGCCCACGTGGCGAAGGGCCGCCTGGTCCTCCGGGCGCGTGAAGTGGCGCAGCATGCACTCGCGGAAGGCGTCGAGCTCCTGGCCGTCCCAGGCCAGCGGAGGCGGGGTGGGAGGCCGATTGGGGGTAGACTGCGCGAGGTCGCTCATGGTGCTTTCTCCTCCATGGGTGGCTAGGCGCGGCGGGGTGTTCTCACCACTCCGTCGCGCCGCTTGGTGGCTACGATCAGCCCTTCCGGCTGCTTCCAACGCGTTGATTCTAAAGGTTTTTCGGCCTCCCGTCAAGGCTCAAAGAAAGCTTTTTTCGGAGCTTTCGCCATGAGCTCGGTGCCGCCCCTCCTGGCCCCTGCCGTGGTGGTTGCAGGCCCGCCGAACTCTGGCAAGACCACCCTCCTCCACTACCTGGACCAACGCCTCCAGCACCACCCCGGCCAGCCGTTGGTCTACGTCGTGAAGGGCAACCCGGACGGCCCTGGCGCGCGTCTGAGCTCGCCCCGCACCTCCTCCTGGCTACGCTCCACGTATGCCGTCGCAGACCCGAGAGCTGCTCAAGGGCGCCGTCCCGCTGCTCGTCCTCGCGGTCCTGGCCAGCGAAGACGGCTACGGGTACCAGATCAAGGCGCGGATCGAGGCGCTCACCGACGGCGCGGTCGCGCTGACCGATGGCACGCTCTACCCCGCTCTGCACGCCCTGGAGCGCGAAGGCCTGGTCGTGGGCTACTGGGAGGACGGGTCGTCGGCCCGGCGGCGACGGTACTACCAGCTGACGTATGCCGGCACCCAGTCGCTGCGGGCGCAGCGGCTCGTGTGGTCCCGCTTCGCCGCCGCCGTCGAGTCGGTCCTGTCGACGACCGACTGACCCCCCGCTCCGGTCTGGCATGATGGCTGCGTGACCTCCGCCCCGCTGCAGACGCCGGCCTCCGGGCCGCGGCGCCGATTTAGCGGGCCGTCGGGTGTCCTCGACCGGTCCTGACGGCAGCTCCGCGCCGACGCGCGAGGCCTGATCTCACGACCACCACGCGGTCCCACGCCCGACGGCGCAGTCCCCGCCCCTAGACTCAGTCGCCGGCCGCCACCGGAGCGTGGACCGGCATACGAGACCGAAGTGGAAGCCATGTCGATGACCCAGCCCGACCCCACCGACCTGTCCCAGGAGGGCCTGGACGCCCTCGTCGCCGCGGCCGAGCAGGCCTTCGCGGCCGCGGGCACGCTGACCGAGCTCAAGGCCGCGCGCCTGGCCCATGTCGACGTCAAGAGCCCGCTCGCCGGGGCGAACCGCGCGATCGGCACCCTGCCTGGCCCCGAGCGGGCCGCCGC
>CALMKX010000216.1 GCA_937867335.1 uncultured Acidobacteriota bacterium | reverse complement strand
CTGGTCGTGGACTTCGCGGACCGCCCGCCGCTGCGGCTCTCGGCGGCGCCGGCCTCTCCGCTGCCGCTGTGGGTGAAGCAAGGCTACTTGCCCGGCTGGAGGACGAAGGACGGTAGCCCCCTCTATCTGGCGAGCCCCTGCTTCCAGCTGGTTCTCGCCGGCGGACGCGAGGTGGAGCTCGAGCTCGGCGCGCCGCGCATGGCCGGCATCGGCTGGGCTCTGAGCCTGGCGGCCTGCGGCGCGTTGATGTTGATCGTCGTTCGAGGGCGCTTTTTCCCGGCTCGGCGAGAACCGACCTCGACCTAGCTCGGGAAAAACCGGCCTCTTCGACGAGCGTCGATAGGCGAGAGCCAGCCCAGCGCAGCAAGGTTGCCTTGCCGAGGCGTGATTTATGTTGTATCGTCCTAAAGTCAGGATGGCTCTGACAATCGGTAAAGCGCTCCACCCCCGTCAATCAACGAACCGACTGGAGGTCTTCGCATGCGACGTGGCTTGACCCGTGCGCTGGCAGTCGCCTTCCTCGTGCTCGCGACCGCCGGCTCCGTCCAGGCGGGCACCGTCTATGTCCCCCTCGCCAAGGACGTGGTCATCGACGGCATCCGTTACCAGACGCAGATCTGGGTCTCCAACAAGGGAGATGTTCCACGGCGCTTCGGCGCGCTCTTCCTGCCCAACGACACCGACGGCACTTCGCGTCCCGATGGCAACCCGGCCCCCAACATCGGCATCAACGGCGGCGCCACCCTGCAGCTGACCGGCATCGCCCCCGCCAACTCGGTGGGCATGCTGGAAATCTCCGGCGCGCCCCAGATCTTGGTCACCGCCAAGCTGGTCTCCACGGTCAACGGGGTCGAGCACATCGGCACGGCCCTGCCGGTGATCTCCTCGGACAACCTGATTGCCGCCGGCACGCAGATCAACCTCCAGAACTTCGATCGCAGCACCACGCGGCGCACCGACTTCCTGCTGGTCAATCTGGCGCAGACCGCCGCTTCCTGCAACGTGGCCCTGTTCCGGGCGGATGGCACCAGTATCGGCGATCCGGCTGTGGTGACCCTGCTGCCGCTCTCGCACCGCGAATACGGCGACGTGCTCAACGCCCTCGGCGAAGCCAACATCGCCGCGGCCCGCCTGGTGGCCACCTGCGACAAGACCTACTTCGCCTACGCCCTGAACTACGACCGGGCGACCGGCGACGCCACCGTCCAGCTGCCTTCGCAGGATCTCGACAGCGCGCTCACCCGCCCGGGCGACAATCCGCCCCCGCCGCCCCCGCCGCCCAATGATTGCGACCCGGCGGCCGTGGCCTGCTTCCAGAAGACGGGCGTGTTCTACGAGCCGAACCCCGGCGAGACCCGCCGCCGCGAGAGCTTCCAGATCGCCTCGGGCTCCTACTCCAAGACCCACATGCGCGTGGAGGTGTACCACGGTGGCTGGCTGCGGCCGCCCTCCGGCCTGCACAGCCTGTTCTGGTATGCCCTGGGCGGCCGCCACTACCGGCTGATCGGCTTCGCCGGTGCCCTCGGCCCGGGCAAGGACCAGCTCCTGTTCCGCCATGGCATCAACCTCCCGGCCGGAGACAAGCCGAAGTTCACGCCCTCCTTCAACTTCGTGCCCGGCACCACCTACGTGCTGGACTACGTCTGGAACCCGGCCGGCCGCACGCTTTCCTTCAAGGTGATGGACACCTCGGGCAACGTGCTGATCGAGATCACCGATCGCCCGAACGCCAACCGCATGAACATCGAGCAGGGCGAGGATCTCACCCTCGACTTCAGCTCCGAGCTGGGGGCCAATCCGAACGAGCCTCCCACCTACGGCTGGCGCTACCAGAACCTGCTGGTGGAAGTGTTCCCGTAGGCGCCGGCTGGAGAGCGAACGATGAGACACTCGCTTTTGAACGCTGTGATCGATCCAACCCCGGGAGGCCCCCGTATGCGTTGTGCTCTGGCGCGGCCGCTGGCCGCGCTCGTACTGGCTCTCGCCACCGCCGGCGCGGCTTCGGCCGGCTCGGTCTACGTGCCTTTGGCCAAGGATGTGACGGTCAACGGCATCCGCTACCAGACCCAGGTCTGGGTCTCGAACAAGGGCGAGGAGGCGAGGCGCTTCTCCTCGTACTTCATCCCCACCGACACCGACGGCACCGACCGCCCGGACGGCTCGAACAGCGCTCCGGACTTCACGGTCAACGGCCGCAACACGGTGCAGCTCACGGACTTCGCCCCGGTGGGTGGAGTCGGCATGCTCGAGCTCACCGGCGCTCCCCAGCTTTTGATCACCGCCAAGCTGGTGCCGATCGTGGAGGACGGAGAGAAGCTCGGCGCCACCTTGCCGGTGATTTCCTCGGACAATCTGCTGCCGGCCAACACTCTGGTGCAGATCCAGGAGCTCGAGCGAACCGACACGCGACAGACGGACTTCGTGCTGGCCAACCTGGCCCAGACCGCGGCCAGTTGCAACGTGGCGGCCTTCCGCTTCGACGGCAGCGCGATCGGTGTGGCGATTGTGCCATAATGCCGGATCGATCAGCCCCATGGCAAATGGGCTGCGCGAATCGCAGCCGCCGGTTTGATGTGGGGCAAGCAGAATCTCCGCTCCCTGGAGCGCGCAGATGCGGGCGTTTTCAATGATGTTGTTGTCGTAGCAGATCAGTACCGCCACGCGGCAGCCGTGCGGGCCCTCTCGAACAAGTGGGCCAAGATCCTGTGGGCCGTGCTCCAGAGCGGCACCCGCTACGACGAGGCAAGGCACCTCGCCCGGCTCCAATCCAAAGGCGTCGTGTGGGCGAAGGACCTACCGGGGGGGGTGGCGGCATGAAACGCTTGCAGAAGGTTCAGAAGTCCCCCCAGGGATCGGTCCGCACCGTGCGATCCCGCACTCCCGGGACTGCCGCGTCGGAGCGGAGGGCGAGGGCCCACGGGGCGAACCGGCAGCCGGGCCCGCGGGTGCCAGGTCGCCGGCCCGGAAGATCGGTGACCGGGGAGTGACCCCGGGGTGACGGCACCGCACCATGCTCCCGCCGCCCTGGGAGGGAGTCATGTCGATCCGCCGTCCGTCGCTCGGGTTGTCGGTCCTGGTCGCCGCGGGTGCGCTGGTCGCGCGAGCACACGCCGAC
>CALMKX010000215.1 GCA_937867335.1 uncultured Acidobacteriota bacterium | reverse complement strand
GGCGCCGCGGGTCCGGGTGGGTGGCGGCGCGGATCAGCCGGTCGAGGGCCGGGTCCACCCCGGCTACCCGCTCGCTCGGTGGGGGAGGGTGGAACAGGCGCCGGGCTTCGAGGCCCCCCGGGAAAGCCCCGGCCGGGAACGCCGGCTGGCCGGTGAGCAGCTCCCAGAGCACCAGGCCCAGGCTGTAGAGGTCCGTCTGCTCGGAGACTCGCCCGCCCGGCTCGAGCTCCTCGGGGGCCATGTAGGAAGGCGTGCCGCCGGCCAGGCCCGGCCGCCCCGAGCCGCTCTGCGCCAGGCCGAAGTCCGTGATGCGCCCATGGCCCTGGCGGTCCAGCAGCACGTTCGCGGGCTTCAGGTCCCGGTGCAGGATGCCCTGGGCGTGGGCCGCCGCCAGGCCGGCGCAGAGCTCCCGGGCCAGGCGCAGCACTTCCGCGGGCGGCAGGCTGCCGGCCCGGCGAAGGCGCGCGGCCAGGTCCTCCCCCTCCACCAGCTCGAGGGAGATCAACAGCTCCTCGCCCAGAGGCACCACGTCGTGCACCCGGCACACCGCCGGGTGGGTGATCTGCCGCGCCAGGCGCACTTCGTTGAGCACCGTCTCGGCCCGCGCGGCCGAGCGCAGGTGCAGCCGCTTGAGCGCCACCGGCCCGCCCACCACCAGGTCTTCCGCGCGGTACACCTCGCCCATGCCGCCGCGGCCGATGCGCCCTTCGATGCGGTAGCGCCCGGCCACCACCTCCCCCGGCCGGAAGCCCTCCGCGGCTCCCTCGGCGGCGTCCGCATGGGCCAAGAGAGCCGCCACCTCCGCCCGGTCCTCCGGCGACGCCTCGCCCAGCCGGGAGAGAAACGCCGCGCGCTCCTCGCCGGTGAGGGCCAGCGCCTCGAGGAAGAGGGCCTTGTGCCGGGCGTGGCGTTGCTGGCTCACGGGCGATCGGCCGGGGCCAGGCGGCGCCGGAGCCAGGCCCGGGCATGGCTGAGCTCGGCCTCCACGGTGCGCTGGCTCACCCCGAGTTCCAGGGCGATTTCCGCCGCCGTCAAGCCGCCGAAGTAGCGCTGTTCCACGATGCGCGCCTGCCGCTCGTCCAGCTCGGCGAGCTCGCTCAAGGCCTGGTGCAGGCCGAGCACATCCTCGAGCGAAAGTGCCGTCTCGCCCCCCGGCACCAGGGCTTCGTCGAACACCACCCGCTCCTCGCCGCCACCGCGCTTGTCCCGGGCCCGGTGGCGGGCGTGGTCCACCAGCACCCGGCGCATCATCTGCGCGCCCAGGGCGAAGACCTGCGTGCGCCCCCGCCAATCCACCCGGCTCTGCGCCGCCAGGCGCAGATAAGCCTCGTGCACCAGGGCCGTGGGCTGCAGCGTGTGTGCCGCCCGCTCCCGCCGGAATAGGCTCCCGGCCAGGGCCCGCAGCTCCGCGTACACCAGCCCCAGCAAAGCCTCCCGCTCGGGCGGCTCGAGGGAGCCGGGAGGCGGCGAGCCGCTCACCGGCCGAGCTCCGCAGAGAGAAGGAAGGGGATCATGCGCGCGCCCTCGGGGTCGGGGAGGAGCGTAGCAGGAGCGGAGGGCGCTCCGGGGCACGTTCTGGAGGCGACGCTTCGGGCGAAACCAGAAAAGTAGGCTGCCGCGCAGGTCCGAGCGAGCTGGAGGGGACCAGAACCCGCTATGAGCCCGGCGTTGAGCCTCTCTTCCTGGACCCGTGAGGAAGGTAAGGGCCTCCGAACTCTCCCGCTGCCAAGACGCGGAGCTCAAGAGGTCGTAAGAGGAGGCTTAATGGAACGGTGATACGGTAGCTCTTACCGAGACGCTGAGAAAAACGGAGAGCGCTGGAGATCGGCGCAAGGAGGAATCGTGCGTCATGACGACGGCGACGGCTCCGCTGAATGGCCCCAATGGGCCCCGCGGACCGAGGTAGGCCGCTGGCGGTCTGGAATCGCGGGCCGCTGCGACCTCGAGCGGTTGAAGCGGGCCGTCGAGTCGATGGAGGACGGGCTGTTCATTCTCGATCGGGACGGCACGATCACCTTCGCCAACCAGGCCGCGAGAAGGCTGCTCGACGGCCTTGATGCCGGGCAGCACCACGTCGATCCGGCAGCCTGTTGCCGCCGTCGCTGCGGCAGGACGGTGAGCTGCCGGCGCTGCCTCGCCAATCCGGCCCAGCTCGGCCAGCCGGCAGTCTTCTCTCTCGGAGAGCGCGTCTACGAGATCCACGCCACCCGTCTGGGCGACTCCGGCGAGCTTCATGAGGAGCAGGTCTTCGTCAGTCGCGACGTCACCGAGCGCAAACGCCTGGAGGAGCTGGAGGCACACCGGGAGTGCCTGTCGGTGGTCGGCGAGGTCGCCGCGGTGCTCGCCCACGAGATGAGCAACCCCCTGGCCGCCATCTCCTTGTTCAGCCAGATGCTGCTCGACGAGCTGCAAGCAACCCCTCCCCTGCGCTCGTACGTCGAGGTCATCCATCGCAATACCCTGGGCTGCAACCGAACTCTGCGCTCCATACTGGACATGGCAGCGGCCGCTCCCGCGACGGCCGTCGAATTCGAGGCCCCTGACTTGGTCGGCGAGGTGGTCGAGCTGCTGCAGCCGGTCGCCCGCCACAACCGGGTGGCCCTCGAGGTCGAGGCCGCGGAGGACCGCGGGCAGCTGTATGCCGACGAGCTGAGTCTGCGCCGGGCCCTGATCAACTTGGTGATCAACGGGATCCAGGCCACCGCCGGGAGGGTGGATGGGGCGGTGAAGATCGCCATCTTCGAGCGCGATGACGAGGTGGTGATTCAGGTACGGGACAACGGGCCGGGCATCCCCGTCGAGGTACAAGGGCGCATCTTCGAGCTGTTTTTCACCACCAAGCCTCCCGGCCAGGGCACCGGCCTGGGTCTGCCGTCGGCACGGCAGGTCGCCGAGGCTCACGGCGGCCGCCTGGTGCTCGCCACCAGCTCCGGCGCTGGCAGCACCTTCGAGCTCGCCCTGCCGCGGAGCCTGGCGGCAGGAGAGGATCTCGCCCCCGACGGTACCGCCCGTGGAGGGATGGTGGCGTGAGCTGGGAGGCGGGGGAATTGGGTTCTCCGCGCGTCCTCCTGGTCGACGACCAGGCCGACCTGCGCCACGGTCTGCGCCTGCTCGTCGAGCCGGTCGCGGCCGAGGTCCGGGAAGCCGGCAGCGGCGAAGAAGCGCTGGAGCTCCTGCGCCGATGGACTCCGCACGTGATGCTGACGGACATCGCCATGGGCGCCGTGTCGGGAATGGACCTGCTGGGCCATGTGCGCCAGCACCACCCGGAGATCAAGGTGGTGATGATCACCGGCTTCGGGACGATCGAACTCGCCGTGGAGGCCATGCAGCGAGGGGCTGAGAATTTCCTCTGCAAGCCTTTCGACAACCAGGACGTGCGGGCCGAAGTGGAGCGGCTGGGCCGGGAAGCGCTGGTGACCGAGCGCATGCGCCAGGGGAACGCTCGGCGCTCCAGGGGGAGCCGACCCATCGTTGCCGAGAGCCGTCAGATGGCACAAGTGCTTGAGCTGGTGGCCCAGGTGGCGCCCACGGAGATGCCGGTGCTGATCCAGGGCGAGACCGGCACCGGCAAGGAACTGATCGCCCGCGCTGTCCACGAGCAAAGCCGCGCCAGCACATTGCCTTTCCTGCCGGTCAACTCCTCGGCACTGCCGGACACCCTCCTCGAAGCCGAGCTCTTCGGGCACGTCAAGGGCGCCTTCACCGGTGCCGACCGTAGCCGCGAAGGGATCTTCAGCCAGGCTCGGGGCGGTACCGTCTTTCTCGACGAAGTCGCGCTCATGTCCCTCGCTTTCCAGGGCAAGCTGCTGCGGGTGCTGCAGGAGCACACGGTCACACCGCTGGGCTCGGCAGCCCCCAAGCCGGTCGCCTTCCGCCTGGTGGCGGCCACCAACCGCAGCCTGCGCGAGCGGGTGGCGGCGGGCGAGTTCCGCGAAGACCTCTACTACCGCCTTCGGGTGGTGACGATCAAGGTTCCTCCCCTGCGGGAGAGACCGGACGACGTGATCCCCCTGGCACTGCACTTCCTCGCCCGCTACGCCGAGAAGCTGGGCCTGTCCGCCGAAAAGCGACCTAGCCTCACCACCAGCGCCCTGCGTGCGCTCGAGGCCCATCGCTGGCCGGGCAACGTGCGGGAGCTGGAGAGCGGCATCCAGCGAGCCTTGATTCTCTGCCGAGGAGAGAACATCTCCGCGCACCACCTCAGGCTCGACGAGGTCAGCCATCCGTGGTCGCGAGAGATACCCGAGAGCCTCTCCTACGAGACCGGCAAGGCCAGGGTGCTCGAGACGTACCAGCGCCGCGTGGTGGAACGGGCCCTGCGTGCCGCGAGCGGCAACGTGAGCCGAGCGGCGGAGAGCTGCAGCCTCACCCGTGCGGCCTTCCAGCGCCTGATGCGCCAGCTCGGCCTCGAGCGCCAGGACTTTCGGCCAGCCGGCCCCTGACGAGCTACCTTCCGGCGTCTCGAGAGCTCAGGGGTGTTCCCCTGCTCGAGACCCCAGAGCCGGAGAACCGGCCGTCGGTGCCCGAGAGCGCTTCGCGCGGAGGGCTGCGAGGCTCTCGCGGTTCATGGCGACGCCCGGGTGGTCGGCTCCCAGCAGGCGGGTGTAGAGGGCCTGAGACTCCGCGAACAGGGCCTCGGCGCCGGGGTAGTCCCCCTTCGCCGCGAGCACGGCGCCGAGATCGTGCAGGCTCTGGGCGACGGCGGGGTGCTCGCCGCCGAGGAGACGCCGGCGCATGGCCAGGGCTTCGCGGGCCGGGTCCTCGGCGGCCTGGGCGTCGCCTTCAGCCAGCAGCACTCGGGCCAGGTTGTTGAGGCTCTCGGCCACGTCCGGGTGCTCCCCCCACAAGCGCCGCGTCATCGCCACGGCTTCCCGGGCGAACTTCTCGGCTCCCGTCAGATCCCCCCGCTTCTGGAGCACGAAGGCCAAGAGGTTGAGGCTGGCGGCAATCGCGGGGTGCGCCGCCGGCAGCCGCCGTCGCTTCACGGCCAGGGCCTCTCGCGCCAGCCGCTCCGCCTCCTCGAGATCTCCTCGGGCCTGGGCCACCCAAGCGAGGTCGTGCAGAGTGTTGGCCACGTAGAGGTGCTCCGGTCCCAGGCTAGCTCGGCGCCGGGCCAGCAGCTCGCGCAGGATCGCCTCGGCCCGCTCGTCCTCTCCTTCCACGTGCAGCAGCCAGCCCAGGTCGTGCAAGCTCTCCTCGACGTCGGGATGGCTGGTGCCGGAGGTCTGCCGGCGCAGGGCCAGGGCCTTCTCGAACTCCACCTGGGCCGAGGGGTAGAGGCCGAGGCGTTGGTACACCCGGCCGATGGTGTTCATCAGTCGGGCCCGCGCCTGGGGCTGATCGGTGAGTTCGTGGTCCAGGCGCTGCGCACCCTGGTCCAGGATGTCGCGAGCCGTGAACTCGCGGTCCTGGCCGGGCAGAGGCGCTTCGGCGAAGGGATCGCTGAGCTCGAAGAGGCTGACCAGGAAGTCCGCCACTCGCGCCGCCGCCTGCCCCTCCTTTTCGGCCCTCTCGCTCTCGCGAGCGATGCGCCAGGCGAGTGCGCTGACCACGACGGCGAGGCCCACCAAGACGACCAGTGCCGAGGCCATGGCTTGGCGTTGCCGGCGGCTGCGTGCGGCCCGCCGCTGCCGCTCGGCCTCGGCCTGGCGG